>JAJYCH010000204.1 GCA_021778575.1 Planctomycetota bacterium | reverse complement strand
TGGGCGTTGTAAAACAGGCTGGCACGCTAGACGGCTTCGTAACCCGAGGTGACCGAATCGGGCCGATAGGTCCGCGACTTGAGCTTGCGGCCGGCTTCGATCACCGTTGCCGTGAACTCGGGCGCCACTTGAATGATGTGCTGCTCGATCACGCTCCCTTCGGTCGAAGCGAAAAAGCGATCCTCGGCCCGGCAGGCGATGAAGGATGTGACCGAGAAGACCCCATCGATCTTCCTCGCCTCGGTGGCGACCGAGCGGAGGAGCTCGAGCTTCTGTTCGATCGGGATCGTGAAGGGGTCGGTCGTCACCGGGGTTCGGTAGACATCCTTGTACGACGGAGTGGGAGCAAGCTTGACCGGCTCGCGCCGGAGCGGAGCGTTGGCCTTGGCGATGGCCACGGCCTCCGTCGCGGCGAGGGCGATCGCGGCCTTGCTCACGTCGCTCGAAGCCGAGAAACCCCAGGCACCGTCGGCGAGAACCCGAAGTCCGAATCCGAAGGATGAGGTATCAGCGACGGTGGGAACCTCGACCGGTTTGCCGGTCGTCCGGTCCATTTGGGACCGGAAGGTGACGGCCTGGCTCCGGTAGCGATTGATCCGGATATCGGCATAAGTCGCGCCGGCGGACTTCGCCTGATCGAGAGCGAAGGCGGAGAGTTCGGCGAGCTTCGCCGGGTCGGGCGTGCCGGCCTCGGTCGAATGGGGCCAGACACCGAGGGCGGCCAGCGTGGCCGCGCCTGCTCCGCATTCGCCGAGGAATTGCCTGCGTGAACGCAACAAGAGTCTGTCTCCCACGCGTAGGTTCGTCGAGAGGCCCGGGTCATCGTCGAATGGCGAGGGCGGAGGAGAGCGCGGTCTCCCCGGGGCGTTATTCTGACGCGCCGCTCGCTTGCAAGTCAACGTTCCAGGCCGGAGCCCGGGCGAGATTCGAATCGTCGACCGATCGACCGGCCTTCTTTGCGCCAGGCGGCCAGCGACGACTCGCAATCCGGACCGATCAAGCAGCAGAACAGGCTCACTGCACTCACCAGCACACCGGCGATCGAAGGCCCGATTCGCAGCGAGGCGTCAGGGCGACGGCCCACGGATTGGATCTCGGATTCTCGATCGCTTGCCTGGGAACGGACAGGACCGGCCGCGTTCGAGAGATCCGCCAGTTGCGGGAGGAGGAATGGGCCGGAAGCGGAAGCTTCGCTCGAAAGTTCGACATCCGACTTCAGCGCCACGGGAAGCTTCCGGCGGACCAGAACGAAGGGTACCGGCAGCGGTAACAGGGGATCTGCCGAGACGTGATCGATCGGCTTTTCGACCTTCTTTTCCGGCTCGATCACCGGCTCAAGTTCTACCGTGAGATTGGTCTGAAGGCCGTTCTCGGCATCCGATTGCTTCCGGTTGGGATGAGCGAAGATCCCGCCGTCAGGAGTC
Source organism: Planctomycetota bacterium (assembly GCA_021778575.1). GTDB lineage: Bacteria > Planctomycetota > Planctomycetia > Isosphaerales > Isosphaeraceae > Tundrisphaera. Next base: position 6,261 of record JAJYCH010000204.1, on the reverse strand, counting down.
GGACCACTGAGCGGCAACGGGCCGACGTTCGCCGATCGGATGGGCGGGAGTGGAGTGCCGGAAGCCGTCGATCGATCGGTCGGATACAACCCGATCAGTCCTGACGATCGAGGATCGGCGGAACCGGACTGCGATTCCGAGGAAGGTCCGGGACGAATCGGAGCGATGGGAGTTCGCCCGATCAGGTCCGACGGATCATCGGATGATGTCGGACCAGAAGTCACTCCGTCGGTGCTCCCCATGGTCGGCCCGAAACTCGGCATGCTCAAGACCGTCGCCACCCAGGGGGAGTAGGAAACCCCAAACAAGCTCGGCGACGAGACAACCGGCCCGAGCACCGGTGAACCCGACACCGGACTGTTCAAGTTCTGGGGTTGTTGGCGAGGGAACGGGTCGTTCGCGGGGATCTCGTCATTCCAGTAAATCGCCAGGTGAATCAACCCCGGAATTGCCGGGCCGGCCGATTGATGAGTGACCAGGAGGTCGATTCCCAGAGTCGAAGGCGTCGTGGCCGGGTCGGTGGGGATCGGCAATTCAGCGTGGAGTGCCTCGACGTTGGCGAGCGGAACGCGATAGAGAAGCTGACCGGCTCCGCTCGAAACGAGAAGCTGGCCATTTGCGTTGGTCTGGTCGGGCGCGAGGAGGAGATCGACCCGAACGGCGGGCGTTGCCGCCGAAGGCGCGAGTGCGAACCAATCGTCCTGGAGCCCGGTCGCGGTCGTCGTTTGCGAGCTGGGGCCGACCACCGCCGACGAAGGTTCGACCAGCGTCGGATAATAAGCCTCGACCTTAACCAGGTTGGCGGTAAGATCGACAAACGGTTTTGGTGTCGGAGTTGCATCAGAGAGCAGCATCCGGCTTTCGAGGGTCTCGAACGATCGGACGGGGCGTCGGATCGCGCGCAGACTCGGGGCGATTGCCGGACCCGGCTGGCTCGCGGAACGGATTCTGGGCCAGAATTTCATACGAAGCCCTTCGCCCTTCCGGTCCGGTCGAATTCCCAACAGCTTGCGCGGTTCGCCGGCCCGGGTCCGTCCGTGAACACCTGATAAGTGGCTCGGCACCAATTTAGTCGGTCGAAAATGTGACCGTTGAGCGGACAGAAAAACGAATTTCCGCGCGGAAATCGAATCCATTTTGATCCCTGACAGCGTGAACTCGCTCGTCAATCAGGAGTCGGTCGTGAACGAAAAATCAGTGCGAAATTCCTGGGGGCTCTTGTTGATCGGAGCGTTCAAGTTCATCTGCGGACTGCTGCTGGTGGGCCTGGGAATCGGCCTTTTCCGCCACCTCGACCGCGACCCGGTCGAATGGGTGGATCACCTTGCCAGAGCCTTACGAATCGATCCGGACAACCACTACGTCCACGGGGCAATCGCGCGAGTCTCGGGAATTCGTCCCGATCAACTGCGAGCGATCGGGATCGGGACGTTCCTCTACGCCCTGATGTACCTGGTGGAAGGCACCGGCCTCCTGCTCCGGAAGCGCTGGGGCGAATACTTCACCGTGCTGGCCACCGGGTTTTTCATCCCGCTGGAAGTCTATGAAGTGATCCGCCGGGTCACCGCTCTCCGCCTGGGGATCTTGATCATCAATGTCGCCATTGTGATCTATTTGATCATCCAGGTTTTGAAAGGCCGCGCCGAGGACAAAGCCAAGGCCACCAGATCCTAGGTCCCATCACTTGAGCGGCGGCGAATAATAGCGTGACATCTCGGCCTGGTAAGAGCCCGACATGGCCGACCAGGTGTACGGGTCGTAAGGATGGCCATAAGGCGAGCCGTGGAACGGGAAATCGTTGTCGCCATACCCGACGTAAGTTCTTGCGGGCAGGGTGGATCGGCTGTAGTAGGTATAAGAGTAAACCCGGGGTGCCGGCGCGGCGGGACTGACGGTCGAGGCAACCGTGGGAGGCGAATAAGCGGTCGCCTGACGAGCGTTCGCTCGGCGGAAAAACCGTTGGGCTTCCGCCTCGGTCGCAGAGAACAGGCCGATCAGGCCGAAGGTCAAGATGAAGGCTACGGTTCGGTTCATGGTGAGTCCTCTCGGTGGTTTGATCCGGTTGGGATGATAGCACGCCCGAGAGGGACTGCGAAAGAGGCTCGGTTGACGGGTTTGGCGGGATCTACGCGAACGGGGCGAAATCTCATGTTGCTTTGATCGGATCAATGCGTCGGTCGGCCGACCGGACGAGGCGGAGGAAGGCAGCAGTTGACCGGGCAAACGTCGTGATTGGCCGGGAATTCGCCAATCGCTCGACGTTCGGTGAGCCCCTCGATCCGTTCGCGGATCAATTCCGCCATCATCGCCACGAATCGAGGGTGCGTTCCCGCCGTCCCCGCCCGGACCATCGTCAGACCAAGCTCTTTCGACCGATGCATGGCCTCCTCGTCGAGGTCGTACATCACCTCCATGTGATCCGAAAGGAAGCCAACCGGCTGGATGATCAGGTCGTTGGCTCCGAGAGCCTTGACCTCGTCCAGATGTTCAAGAATATCCGGGCCGAGCCAGGGGTCGGTCGGCCGACCGCTCCGACTCTGGTAGACGAGCGACCAGTGATCCGCGCCGACACCGGCCGCCTCGGCAACCAACCGACACGTTTCGGTCAGTTGTTTTTGATAGTTGCAGTTGACCGCCATCGAGTCGGGAATGCTGTGAGCCGTGAACGCAACACGAACTCCGCCGCGACGCTCGGCCGGAAACTGTCCGAGGGCGTCGCGAACCCGTTCGGCGTTGACCTCGACAAAGTCAGGATGATTATAAAAAACCCGCATCTTATCGACGATCGGCGCATCCTCGCCCACGGCTTCGCGGGCCTTCATGATGTCTTCGCGATACTGGCGGCAACTCGAATAGGACGAGTAAGCCGCCTGAACCACGCCGAGCGCATGCTTGATGCCATCCTGGGTCATCTGGCGGACCGTGTCGGCCAGCATCGGCGTCCAGTTGCGGTTGCCCCAGTAGACCGGGAGGTTCACACCCTGGGCCTTCAGAGCGGGTTCGAGTTCGGCGATCAGATCGCGAACCTGGCCGTTGATCGGGCTGATTCCGTCGTAATGGTAGTAATGCTCGGCGACTTCGAGCATTCGTTCGCGCGGGACCGGCTTCCCTCGGAGCACATTTTCGAGAAACGGGATGACGTCGTCGCGTCCTTCGGGGCCGCCGAAGCCGACGATCAAGATGGCGTCATAGGGAGGGACGATGGTGCTGCTCATGATCGTGATCGCCAACTATTCGAATGAGGTCTGAATCAAGGCCCGAGGGCAAACATTCCGACGACCGAGGACCATGAATATTGTATCCGGCCGACGAGCCCGGAAACTCTCACTGCGGCTTCCATTCAGAGTGCACACGTAGGGTCCGCTGTGCGGACCGTCCTTTTGTGAGATGGAACAGACAATTCCGGCTGAAAACCAGGGCGGATACTGAAGAACATGACAGCGGAGCCTACAAGAGTAGGAGAGTGCCAAGCGGTTGATAACCGATTTAATCAACCAGGGCCTGGTAAGTCAGCGTCTTGAAGTCGCCCCCCATGTGGAGGTCGCGCGCCGGAGTGATCTGCGACATGATGATGCCGATCAGCTCGTGCTGGACATCCACCCAGAAATACGTATGAAAGAAGCCGGACCACGACAGCGCGCCGACGCCCGCCATATCTTTGTAGAGGTTCGCCTCGCGGACCACGCCGAACCCGTATCCGAACCCTTCACCGTTTCCCCAGGGGGGAATGATCAAGCCGCCGATCTGATTTCGGGTCATGGCCGCGACCGATTCGGCCTTCAAGACCCGGACTCCGTCGAGCTGGCCCTTGTTGAGGATCATCTGGAGAAACCGGGCGTAGTCGGTGATCGACGAGGTCAAACCGGCACCACCCGAATAATAATGACCCGTGTCCCAGTTCGGGAACGTGCCGGAATAGACCAGCGTGCCGAGCTGGATCGGCGAATCGGGGAGACGACGGATGGTGTTGTCGTCGTTCTGGGTGTAGAGCGTCGCCAGGCGATCACGACTGGTCTGGGGCACGAGAAAGCCGGTATCGTTCATTCCCAGCGGTGCGAACAATTTCTCGCGAAGAAACCGGTCGAACGTCAGACCCGAGACAACCTCGATCAACCGACCCAGGACGTCGGTCGACAGGCTATATTCCCACTCGGTGCCGGGCTGAGCGTAGAGCGGAAGCCGGGCCAGTCGCTTGACGTTGTCGCCAATCGTCCCGGGAGTCTCGGCCAGGCCGTCAGAAACCCCGAATTCGACGTAAAGCGGCGCAAGGATCGGCCGGCCTGAGAACCGGTACGACAGACCTGACGTATGCGTGAGCAACTGATGAATCGTGATCGGCCGGACCGCCGGAGTCGTCGAGTAACTATCGAGACTCTTCGAGTCGCGCGACAGGATCATCGGCGACTTGAACTCGGGCAAATACTTCGCCACCGGGTCGTCGAGCTTGATCTTCCCTTCGTCGACCAGGATCATCACCGCCGCCGAGGTGATCGGCTTGCTCATCGACGCGATCCGGAACAAGGTTGAACGCTCGATCGGCTTCCGGGTCTCGACGTCGCGAAGGCCGACCGTCGTCATGTGGACGATCTTGCCGTGTCGGGCGATCAGCGTCGACACCCCCGCTACCTTCCGCTCGGCCACGACCTTGGCCAGGACCGGCTCAAGTTTAGCAAGCGTCTCAACCCGGAGACCCTCGGCCTTGGGGTCGCCGTTGGGCAGGTCCCCGGCGCGACTGGAAGAGATCGACCCGCAGAGCAAGGCGACCAGGCAGAAGGCTCGGAACATCAGAAAATTCTCCCCGAATCGATCGCGCTGATCCCAATGATCCGGTCATTTCCCAGCGACATGTTCATAAGTCAGACGAGCGATCCGCGCGACGAGTTGATGCGACTTCGGCTCGTCGGCGATTCCTCGGGTCATCACGACCAGAACGAACGGCTTTCGACCGGGGATTTCGACGATGGCCGCGTCGTGGTACGCCGCCGTGATGGAACCGGTTTTGTGGGCCACTTTTGCTTCCGGCGGCAATCCGGCGGGAATTCCTTCGCGAAATTTCTGAGCGAGCAGGATCGTCCGCATCTCGGCCGACGCTTTCTTCGACACAGCCGAGCCGTCAGCGATCCGGGTCAGCACGGTTTCGAGACCGTGGGCGGTTCCGACGTTGTTCAAACCTTTGGCGAATGCCTTGCTGTCCTCGACTCCTCGAAGCACCTTGAGCCCGTCGGCTTTCAGTTCGCGCATGAATGCGGTTGTCGCGTCGGGCGTGACCTTTTCCACAAGCAGGTTGGTCGCCAGGTTGCTGCTCTCGGTGATCATCAGGAAAGTCAGCTCGCGGATCGTCGCCGATTCTCCGACTCGCTTGTAAAGCTTTTGTTCCGAGTCATCCTTCTCGTCGAGCGTGTAGGGGCTACCGTCAACGATGCTTGCGAATGAGTTCTTGATCGGGAGTCGATCGTCCAGGGAGAGCAACCCCGCCTTGGCTCGACGAAAGACTTCGAGCATGACCGGCACCTTCATCGTGCTGGCCGGGTGAATCGGCTCATCCGAGCGGATCTGGCAGGTCTCACCCGTTTGCAAGTCATGAAAGGCGACCTCGATCGTCACCTGATCACCGAGCGGAGCAATCTCGGCCTCGATCCGGTCACGGAGCGATGGCGACCCGGTCTGCGCGATCAACGAACTCGAACAAAACAGGACGATCGCCAGAGACCAACGCATGTGATTTCGCCCGTCTCAGATCAGTGGAGTGGTCCGACCGTTGGGGGGATCTCAAACCTCCGGAAGACGCCATCATCTTAACCCAGGCCGATCACCAGATCCAAGATTTCCGCGTGATTTCGAATCCGCGAGTGGCTGAGCCACGAAAGCCTGTCTGTCTGCCCAAGAATTCGCCTCGACCCCTCTGCTGGTCGGCGAGCTTTTCCGATGAAGGAGCCCGGTCCGTGGTCACGAAATCCGCCAAGAACGCTCTCCCGATGCCGCGCGTCACGCTGACGATATCGGGAAAGCAATAGTAATCTTCCGCCCGAAACGCGATGATCGATTGATCGCGTTCCCTCCCTGTTGCGGACAGAGACCTCGGACGCGGTTCGAGACCCTTCGAGACGTCAAGCCATGCGATTGGTTGGGTTGCTAACGATCCTCGGACTGGCCTGGCCGACGATGGTCGACGCCGACGACGCGCGGTTTGCCGATCAGGTCGCGCCGATCTTCAAGGCTCACTGTCTCCGCTGCCACCAGGGAAGCTCGGCGAAAGGTGAC
>JAJYCH010000203.1 GCA_021778575.1 Planctomycetota bacterium | reverse complement strand
GGGTCGTGCGGACGATGACGGCTGCGGCGGGGCGGGCCAGGCGCAGGACCAGGCGGGGGTCGACGGTGGCGTTGATGATGGTCACGTCGGTGCTCTCGTCGTGATCGACGTCAACGACGACGGGGCTGTACCGGACGATGGTGCTTCGTCCCAGGTCGGGGCGATCGACTGCGCCCCTCGGACCAGTCGATGAAAATGGTCGTTGAGCAACTCGCCGACGGTCGGTTCGAGCGCCAGTTTCTCCTCGTGGGTTCCGTCGGAGTCGGTCCACTGAATCCGGTCGGGCATTTCGAGCCAGGCCACCCCGCGTTCGGCGAAGACCTGAATTCCTGGCTGGGGGAGAAACTGGCTGGCTTCACCCCAGGGACCTCGATGATAGCGGCCCGCCGCCACCTGAGCGACGGCCCCGCCGGCGAATTCGAGCAAATAAGTCACGAAATCGGCCTCGGTGGCCTCGCCCTGGGGCAAGACCGTGCCACTCCACCCCTGGACCGAGACCGGCTCGCCTTGATAGACAAATCGGCACCAGTCGAGCAGATACGAGCCGGGATCGACGAGCAAGCTCGCCGGAGCGATCTGCGTCGACGGACCGGGCTGGCCGTAGCGGTCGAAGCCAAAGAGCCTCCCCTGCCCGATCACCAGTCGAGGCGGCCCGAGTTTGGTCGCGAGCAACTCGCGGAGCCGGATCGTCGTGGGATAGAAGCGCCTGGCGAACTCGGGCATGAACGCGACCCCGCTCGATCGGATCAAGCCATCGAGCCGCTGGAGTTCCACCTCATCCGCCGAGAGTGGCAACGCGCAGTAGATCGGTTTGCCCGCCTGGCACGCCAGCTCGATCGGATGAAGCCCGAACCACTGCGGGGTCAAGAGATAAACGGCGTCGATATCGGGCCGCTCGACCAGCTCGACGAGTCCATCCACCGCCTGACAGCCGAGCTGCTGAGCCTCGATCTCGGCGCGTCGAGCAACCTGGTCGTAGACCGCGACCACGGTGAAGCGATCCTTTAACTTGGCCAGCGCCGGCTTGTGGCGAGCCTCCCAGAGGCGCCCCAGGCCGACGATTCCTACCCGGAGCCGGACGTTTTTCGAGCCAGACAAGAACCCCTCCCGACCACCCAGCGGGCTGCGATCCGCCCGTTCCCCGGTATCCGAATCTCACCGCCACCTTCCGCAAGCCTACCAAATCTCGTTCGAAAACGACCACCTGCCCCCGTCAAAGTCAGTGGATCGCACTCGCTAACAGGGTGTACCTCTCGATTTTGGCCCAAGCCAATCAAATCTGGAAATCTCGTTCCCACGGTCCTCCGTGGGAATGCCGTCCGGGACGCTCCCGCGTCCTCCCGCGAAGACCACCGCCGACGCGAAACGGAATCCCACGACCCGATGGACGAAATCTATCGGGTCGTTGAGAATTCAGGAGTCTGATTGTTTCGGACTGGCGTGAGGCCAACCATGAGCGATCCCGAAGAGATCAAATTTGCGTGTATCGGCTGTGGGGCCTACAACCCGACGGCTGCCGAGGTCTGCTCCGGGTGCGGTCATCGGTTTGCCGGTCCGGATCTGATCCCGCCGGTCCGGATCATCCTGCCGCCTCGGGCCTCGGATAACCCGTATGAAGCTCCGCTCACTCCGATTGTTCCCCCTCGAAACTTTCAGATCGGAACAATCCTGATCTGGATCGCCGTCAGCGCGGTCTGCATGGGAGCCTTTCGTGAGAACTTTGCCCTGGGAGTCATCGCGGTCGTGACGCTGCTTCCCGCCACGATCCGGACCTCCTTCGTCGCCGGCGCTCGTCGGGCACTGGGGCGGCCGATGGCCTGGGAGGAGCGGTTCGCGACTTTCCTGATGACGATGCTCGCGACCTGGGCCATCCTGTTCGCCAGCGGAATTGCCTTCGGGATCACTTGCTTCGGCACCGGCCTGGCTAGCCAGAATATCGGGGTCGGAGTCACCTTCGGAGCGATTGGAGCGATGAGTTGCGCGGTCTGGCTGTCGAGGGTCTTCCTCAGGAACAACCGGGATATTGCCCGACGCGAGCGCCTGAGATCTTGAGATCCCTCACGCCCAATTGCCGGGAGGATGACCGCTCATGAGCGAGCCGGAAACATTCGCTTGCATCGGTTGCGGCACGGTCAACCCCTCGGGTGCCGAAGTCTGCTCGGGCTGCGGTCACCGGTTCGGCTGGCCGGCCGGTGGTGCGCCTCGCGGTTCCCGTCCGATCCCGATTTCGTTGGCCGCAGGGCCTGAAAAATCTGGTTCCGGCGGTCCGGCCTCGATTGGTCGCAAGATCTTATTCGTCGGCTATGGCTTGACCTCGATCGTACTCAGCCTGCTTGCCTTCGGGATCGCTTTCTTCGTGACCTGTACATCACTGGGAGGGGGATTTATCGGACCGGGAAACGAATCCGCTCCATTCTGGTCGCTGATGGTTGGGATCGGCGCGGCGGTCTTGACGATCGTGTTGATGGCCTTCATCTGGACGCAAACATCCAGAGCCAGGAATTCTTCCAAGAAACGTTCCGACTGATCTCTTGATAAGCTAAAATCGTGCGATCATCGGATTGTCTTATCCTTGCTTATCCGAAAACCTTATGGCCGATCTCGATCCCATCTCGTTCGAATGCATCGGCTGCGGGACCTTGAACCCGGCCGACGCAGCGACCTGCGCAGGTTGTGGTCACTCGTTTGCCGGACTGACTTCAGACAGCCCTGCCGCGCCGATCCCCCGGAATCCCTATTCCCAACCACCAGCCGAATCTCCGCATGCGAACCAGCGGGTCGAACCGGCCCGCTTCTCGAATCCCGAACCAGCGCCAGGTCCGGGACGGATTCTGTTCCAGTTCGTTTCGTGGCTGGCGATCATCTTCCTCGGCGCTTTCGCCTCGGTGAGCTGTTTCGTTCTGTCGTTGATGATCGCTGTGGCCACGGTTTGCGGGACGGGTCGCGATCCGACCTTCGTTGGGGTCGGCATCGGCCTGATTGTCCTGTTCGCCGGCGCGGTCGCCGCGATCCAAGTCATTCATCGACTGGTCACTCGAACCCGGAGCGAGGAACCGATTCGTTCCCGAGGCCCCCGATTCAAATCGCGTCGTGATCTCTGAACGAATTCCCAACCGAGGGAGAGCGGCCATGCCCCAACTTCGCGACCATACCTTTCTGGGCACCACGCAAAGCCTTTGCCCGGAATGCCTGGCTCTCGTCCCGGCAAAAATTATCAGCAAAGGCAAGCGTGTTTACTTCCGCAAGCGTTGCCCGACCCACGGCGTTCGCGAAGATTTTATCTGCTCCGACGTCGCGCTCTACGACCAGATGGAATACAGCCTGCCCGGCAAGGTTCCGCCCGAATACGGCGTCGAGCCCGATAAAGGCTGCCCCTACGACTGCGGTCTCTGCACCGAACACGAGCAACATACCTGTATCGGCCTGGTCGAGGTGACATCGAGCTGCAACCTCAAATGCCCGATGTGTTACGCATCGAGCGGGCCGGGCGGGAACCACCTCAGCTACGAGGATTCGATCCGGTCGATCGACCGCCTGGTTCAGGTCGAAGGGCGCGCCGAGGTCCTTCAGCTCTCCGGCGGCGAGCCGACCATCCACCCCGACTTTCTCCGGATTCTCGACTACGCCGTCGCCCAGCCGATCGACATCGTGATGGTGAACACCAACGGCATCCGCCTGGCCCACGACGAGAAACTGCTCGACGCCATAGCCGCCCATGCGCCTCGGGTCGAGGTCTATCTCCAGTTCGACGGGTTCGAGAACCAGACCTCCCGCGCTCTCCGAGGCGAAGCCTTGGTCGAGACCAAGCTCAAGGCGATCGAAGCGCTGGGCCAGCGGAACATCAAGACTTCTCTGGTCTGTACCCTCCAACCGGGCCTGAACGATCACGAGATCGGGGCGATCGTCAAGTTCGGCCTCGAACGCCCGTGGATCACCGGCGTCAGCTTCCAGCCGGCCACCTATTCGGGCCGGTATGTCCTGCCCGAGGAACTCGAACGCCGGATCACTTTTCCCGACGTCATCCAGGCCATCGCCGACCAGACCGACGGGATCTTCACCACCGACGACTTCATGCCACTCCCCTGCGCGCACCCGAATTGCCATAGCCTGAGCTACGCGTTCCGATCAAACGGAAATGTCGTGCCGCTGATGCGGTTTATCGACGCTCGCAAGCATCTCGATATTCTCGCAAATGGGATTCTCTTTTCGAGAAACGCCGCGCGGAAGTTGATCGAGCGTTACCTCGAAAAGGTCGGCGGCTGCGGCATCGGTTGTTTTCCGGTTGAAGGCTCGAATGGCTCGGTTTCGTCCGACCCGACCGAGGCCGCGGCGTCGGAATTCTTCGCGCGGGCGATCGCCGAACAGCTCTCGCAGGCCGACGTCTTCCGGATCACGATCACGTCGTTCCTGGATGCCTATAACTTTGACGTTCGACGCCTGATGAAATGCTGTATCCATCACGTCTTGCCCAGTGGGCACGTCATCCCGTTCTGTGCTTACAACGTCCTCTATCGCGAGGGGCACGCCGCCCTGCCCGCGCTCCGCCAGGCCGGAGTGGTGGTCGAGCCGATGACGATTTCTGTCGGGGTCTGAGCGACCGACCGAACCCCGCCGGAAAGGCGCGAGATTGCAATGGGAAAGACCGTTCCGTGGATTTATCCGGTGATCATGCTCGCCTCGATGGCGACGGCGGTCTTGCTCCGAAGCCGGACCCCGCAGCCGTCGGGCTTGACCCCTGGAGAGCGCTGGAAGATCGCGCTCGGAGCCTTCTGCGGAGCGATGATCGGCGCCAAGCTGCCATTTGCTCTCGCCGACTGGCCGGCCTTACTCGACGGGCGCGTCTGGTTCGAGAATGGCAAGACGATCGTCTTCGGGATGGTCGGCGGCTATCTCGGTGTCGAACTGGTCAAAGCAATCAACCAGATCCGCGTGAAAACCGGCGACAGCTTCGCGGTCCCGGTTGCCGGCGCGGTGGCCGTCGGCCGGCTGAGCTGCTTTGTCGCTGGTTGCTGTCACGGAGTCGCCACGAATTTACCCTGGGGCGTCGACTTCGGCGACGGCATCCACCGTCATCCCACGCAACTCTACGAGGCCGGATTCCACGCCCTGATGGCGATCGTGCTCGCGCAATTCCAGAGTCGAGGGATGTTTCGCGGCCAGTTGATCAAGCTTTACTTGATCGCCTACATGACCTATCGCTTCGCGACCGAGTTTCTTCGGCCCGAGCCGATCCTGGCATCCGGCCTGACCGGCTATCAGTGGGCGTGCCTGGTGCTGATCCCGATGTTCGGACTCCTCTGGTTCAAGGACGCCCGGACGTTCGCGAATCCACCAAAAACCGACAGACCGCTCACCGTCCTCGAGAATCGGTGAGCGGTCAATGTTTGGCAAGCGAAAGAACGTCTCGACTCGCCAATCGATCAATACGGATAGCGCGAGTAGTAGTACCGGGTCTGGATCACCGGTTCGGGGGCATAAACCCGGCGCTGGATCATGGGAGCAGGCTGAATGACCCGCGTTTCAACCAGCGGAGGCGCCTCGACCACCGTTTGCTGAACGACCGGAGCCGCCTGAACATAACGGGTCTCGCGAACGACGGGCGGGGTCGTGGTCACGTACCGAACCGGACGTTCGCGAATGACGGTCTTGAACAGCTTCTGGCGAACGACGTAGCGATCGCCATAAGTGACCGATCGGGTTCCCGGTGAAACGGTCTCGTAAACCACCGTCTCGCCCGGCACTTGCGCCCGAGCTTCCGTCGTCGCCAGCGTCATCAGACCAACCAACGACGACGCCACAACCCCCAGACCCATCAACATCCGTTTCATGATGCGACTCCTCAAAATGGTCGATGGAAATTCGGACCACCAAACCACAAAGCAAACCTCGGACCATCAAGGAACAACCGCGACCGTAAATCCAGTTCTGTTGCCATAAAGTATTGCTTTCCAAACACTTGCACGCACAACAGACACTCGATCAATCACGACGATCGACCGAAACCGATTGTCAAATTGGCAGTGTTGCATGTCGATCAAAGAATCATCAAAGTCGACGAAAACCAGGTCGTCACCCAGGGCTTCCCAGCTTCCCAGAACGAAGGCTTGATCGTTGTCAGATTGGAGTCGCGATGGTCTTCGTTGGGTGTGCTCGGCCCACCATTTTCATGACGTGGAGGGCCGAGCCCAGTCTACGGGGACTCGACTGCAAAAGGAAAACCGCTTTCATCGCGGGGAGCGTTTCATCGATGGGCCGATTCCACCGAACGAGCGGTGTCCGTTGACGACTGTGCCGCGCCGAATTCCTGGAGTTGCTCGATCGCCTGACGCATCAGGCTTTGATCGACTTCGTGGACGTCGACCGGGTCGCCCACTCCTCGGAGCATGGTCAGTGTGAGCCGACCGCCGAGATGCTGGCGGAACTCTTCGAGACCCTCGAACAGTGGCCGGGTATCGGCGAGCGCTGGGTGGTCGAGTCGGAAGCCGAGTTCGACCAGGCAGCGAAGGACCCTGTCGGCGACGTTCGACGGCAGACCGAGAGCCAGGGTCGAGTAGATCGTGTCGAGCGCCACGCCGATCGCGACCGCCTCGCCGTGGCGGAGCTGGAAGTCGGTCATCGCTTCGAGCTTGTGCGCCGACCAGTGGCCGAAGTCGAGCGGTCGAGCCTCCAGCGACTCGAACGGGTCGCCGTTCTGGGTGATGTGGCGACGGTGTGCCTCGGCCGAAGCGGCGATCATGGCCAGGCTGGCCGACGGCTCGCGACCGCGGATCTTACCGGCGGTCTGACAAAGCTGGTCGAACCGGGCCGGATCTTTGAGGAGAAAGACCTTCACCGCTTCGGAGAATCCACAAACAAAGTCGCGGTCGGGCAGGCTTTCGAGAAGCTTCGCGTCGTTGATCACCGCCCAGGGGACGGCGAACGACCCCAACCAGTTTTTCTTGCCGAACAGGTTCACCCCGTTCTTCACGCCGACGCCGGAATCGGCCTGGGCCAGAGTCGTCGATGGCAGCCGGACGAGCCTGATCCCCCGGTGCGCGATTGCCGCCGCGAACCCGACGGCATCGAGAACCGCGCCCCCGCCCACCACGACGATGTAGCTCCGACGATCGAGCCCCGCCGCGTGGAAGACCTTGAGCATCCGTTCGAGAATATGGATATCGTTCTTGACGGCCTCCCCTCCGGGAGCAAACTGGACGTTGCCCGCCAGTTCGAGCCGGCCCGCGTGATTGACGGCGAATTGCCGGAGTCTCGCCTTCAGATCCGGAACCGCCCCGGCGACGTGTTCATCCACCCAGAACTGAACCTTCGCCGGACGGTCGCCCGACGGTTCGAGAACCTGGGCAAGGATCGCCTGATCCTTGCCGAGTACATCCTCGGTAAAATGAAGTCGGTGAACAAATGCCGGGGAGAACGGGACATCACGGCCCGAATTATCGTGCAAGTCGCTCATTGCGCGGAACTTCCGGCAGGGTTCGGCGGGCAGGTTATCGGCCATGGGCCTGATTCTGATCGGCTCGGCTCGCGACCGAAGGAGAGTTTCTTCATCATACGCAAACAAGTTCGACGGGTGAAGGGGTCGGCTCGGAACGACAGGAGGATTGCAAAGTCTGGTAGGGTCCGCTGTGCGGACCGCGTTTGCGGCCTTCGCTCGACCACGGGGCGACGACCAGACCTTCGAGATTTGTGGATCGAAA
>JAJYCH010000202.1 GCA_021778575.1 Planctomycetota bacterium | reverse complement strand
CCCGGCCGATGGGCTGCCGGGTTTACTTTTGCGACCCGAATTTCGCGGACGCCGGCCCCGACATCGCCGAGCAAGGGGTCTCCCGCCTGAAGCGACTGGTTGACGAGCAGGCACTCCCCTGGGATTATGCCCCACTTCATCACCATCTGCGACAAGCCCGCGACGCGGGACGTTTTTCGGCGGACGATCTGATCGTCGCGACCGAGGAATCGACCCAAATTTAAGCGTGATGATCACGTCGCTCACCTCGTTTCGTCGTCTCATTCGATTTTATTGCTTGACATTAGTCCAAGCTAGCAATAATGTTGAGCCAATTGTCCCGGCTAGGGCCGACCCTGCCCCCTGGAGACCGTGATCGTGACCAAGAAAGAGATTGTCAAGAAGATCTCCGAGGATATCGGTCTGACCCAGCTCAAGACCAAGGACATCGTCCAGCGCACTCTCGACGCGATTATTCTCACGCTCGTCTCCGAAGGTCGGATCGAACTGCGGAACTTCGGTGTTTTCGAGGTCAAGCGCCGGGCTCCCAGGAAGGCCCGAAATCCCCGGACCGGGGATAAAGTTTATGTCCCCTCGAAGAACGTGGTCACGTTCAAACCCGGCAAGGAAATGGAAGAACTGGTCCGAAAGATGGACCCGTCGAAACTTCCGCTAGAGACGGATGCCGATAATGCCGATTTAGAGGGCAACGGACCCGACGAGCCGGAGGTCGGATCGCCCAGGGCGGAAGCATCCGCCGGGGCCGACTCGACCGACTGAGGGCAACTTCTCTCCTCTTTGCCGAGCAGGGAAGGCCCAAAGTCGAACCTCCAGCAGGCTCGACGAGGTCCCAACGACGTGCGGAGGCACGCATCGTTCCCGGCGTAACGGACCTGACCTACGCGGAGGACCGCGCAGGACGAACTGGTCCGCGGCATCGAAGGCGGGAGGAGCCCGAATGCGGAAACCCTTGGCGGTCCTGTTGCTTCTGGGGGCGATCCTCGCCTTGAGCGAAGGATGTGCCCCCATCCCTCTGCCGCACTATGCGGCCTATCGACCCAAGCGAGTCGAAGAACTTCTCGTTGACTCCGAGAATCTCCGCCAGGCCGGCGACGAGTGGGAGCGCTTCTGGTTTCTCGACCAGCCCTCACACATGACGCCGTTCCGGACCCACGGCGGCCTCGGGCCTTGATCCCGAGCGAGGAACTGTCCTGACACTCGATAATATCGCCCGGAGGCGGATCGACGAAGATCCGCTTTCGGTCGTTTGTTGATTTCAAATCCGAGGAAGCCAGGCGATCTGATCACGGTCGGACCACAGACGCTCAAAGGAAAAAATGACTCTCCTCAATTGAACGGCGAGATCGAGACGATCTCTCTTTCGTCGGTCTTTGCGCCGCTACGCTTGCCAGGTTCGAGTCTAGCCGAGTTTACCCGGGCTTTCGGGCAAGTCGGCTCAAGGTATGAACGACATGACGATGATCTCCTACGCTCAAGACGGCGAAGACGTGATGCTTCGTCGCCTCTTTCCAGCAGATCACATCGGTTTTTACCTCGACATCGGCGCGAACGATCCGGTGGTCGACTCCGTGACCAATCATTTTTACGACCGAGGTTGGCGAGGCATCAATGTCGAGCCGATTACCAACCTCTTTGAACGGCTCCAATCCGCTCGGCCTCGCGACATCAACCTCAATGTGGGACTTTCCGACCAGGTCGGCCACTTGACGTTTCACGAGTCAATGGACATACCTGGCTGGTCCACATTCTCCCGAGATTTGGCCAACTCCTATCAGAACCGCGGGATGACGCTTCGCGAGTCTCTCATTCCGGTAACCACTCTGGCCCGCATCTGCGAGGAACACGTCACCAAGCCAATCGACTTTCTTAAAGTCGACGTCGAGGGCTTTGAGCGTGAAATCCTGGCCGGAGCAGACTGGTCCCGCTGGCGACCCAGGGTGGTCATTGTCGAAGACGCTTGGCCAGAACGCTGGGAACACCTTTTGTTCGACAACGGGTATATACTCGCCCATCGATCACAGATGAATCGGTTTTATACCCGAATCGAAGATGACGCCGCCTCGAAGTTACTGGCCCCACTCGGACCTGACGACGATTTTGTCAGACATCGTCATGCTCAAGTGCTAGCGGGCCTGACACACCGCTTCGACTCGGGTGAAGATTTTGGACCGGCCACCCTTGGAATGGCACTTTGGCTTCGTCGCCAGGCCACAAGGCACCCGGTCTTGACATCAACCTGCCGTTATGTCACCCGGAAGTTTCGTTAGATCCTTCAATAACGACGGACCTTCGAATCGACCCGGGTCGACCACGCGTCAATCCCGCCTTCGAGGTTCTCGACCGGATTCAACCCCTGCCGGGCCAGCCAGGTTGCCGCGACCATCGACCGCTGACCGTGGTGGCAATAGACCACCAGAGTCTGACCTTGAGCCGACGCCCGAATCTCGTCGAGCCGCCCTCGGACCTCGCCGAGCGGGACGTGGAGGTCGGTCACTCCGGGCGGAGCCGGGATCGCCGCGTAGTCTCGCTCGTCGTCCTCGCGGACATCGAGCAAGACCAGGCCCGCCCCTTTGTCGAGTCGTTCCTTCAACGTCGGTGCTTCGCATTGCGTGACAACTTCAAACACCCGGCTCACTCCTTGGGGATGTAATTCAACGTGTAATAGGCTTCGCTGTGCAGCAGCGGGATCTCCTCGGTCGACCGAACACCGGCCGCGGTGATCGTGTGGACATGCCCGCGCTGGAGCGGACCAACGACGAGCCGGACCGACTTGCCGTCGGGAGCGACGGTGACCTTCTCGACCTTGCAATCGGTCTGGTCGACTTCGGGACTGCCGTAGCTCGACTGGTAAATGTAGGCATGAGTTCCAACCTTGTACGACGCCGGATCAGCCGCCGTCTTCGGGTCGACCGGTTTGGTGAACGTCAGCTCAAACCCGTCAGGACGGGCGTGGATGTCGTGAATCTCGAACGGAACTTTCCCGGTCCAGACCATCCGCTGGAGCGAGAACGGCCGCTGCCCGCGCGAGCCCCAACCACGGTTCGTCCCTCCAACAATCATCGAGCCGTCCGGGGCGAATAGCATCGGCAAGACTCCCGAGGCGAAGCCGGACCGGAACGGGATGCAGGCCCCCTGAAAATGCCCGTCGACCTTCTCCATGCTGATTCGCATCACGAAGCTGGCCGACTGGTCGCCGACAAACATCTGTTTCTCGAAGACGCCGAACTTCCCGCCCGACAGGTCGCAGGCGATCCCGCTCGAAGATTGCCCCATCTTCGGATAGGGGAAATAAATCGCCGGCGGTTCGAGTTCGGGAATCTTGTCGGCCTCGACCATCATCCGGCTGCCACTTTTGGGATCGACCGGACGAGGTCCCATCTCCTTGGCGTTGTCGTACCACTTGTTGCCCGATGGGTTCCCCTGAAAACTGCCGGGCTTGAGATGCTTGAGCGCACAGGCTCCATTCCAGGGGCCCTGGTTCTCGGTATAAAACATATCCCCGTCGGCGTTCATCCCCAGCCCGCCCGGTGACCGGAGGCCCGAACAGGTGGGTGTGACCTTGCCGTCGGGACTGACCCGCAACGCCCAGCCCCGGAACAGGTTCTCCGAGGTGAACGAACCGGTCAAACAAAGTGCGACCCAGAGATCGCCATGCCTGTCAAACTTTGAACCAAAAGCATATTCATGATAGTCGCCGTTAATCTCCCAGGCATCGGAGACGGTCTCGAACCGGTCGGCCACGCCATCGCCGTCGGAATCCTTGATTCTCGATAGTTCGCAGCGCTGGGTGACGTACAGCCAACCATCGCGATAGGCCAGGCCGAGGATCTCATGGAGACCATGAGCGAACCGGACGAACTTCGACTCCTTGGCGGGGTCGGACGAGAGGGGGTTGGTGACCATGTAGATCTCGCCTCGACGGGTCGAGACCGCAACTTTCCCGTCGGGCATCCATTCCAGAGCACCGGCTTCAAGAATCACGTCGGCCGGCGGCTCATAGGTGAGGATCTTGTAATAGTCCGACTCGACCGGCTTCGCGTCATCGGCCCTCGAAGGACCGGCAAAGCTCGCAACCATCACGGCAATCAGAGAAGCAAATGCTGAATATCGAAGTCTCATCGTGGCTCTCCGCCTGATGGATTGAATCGTTGGGTCGCAGGTCGCTCGTAACGGGTAGCGGGTAGCAGTCAGCGGGTAGCAGTCAGCGGGTAGCGGGTAGCAGTCAGCGGGTAGCGGGTAGCGGGTAGCAGTCAGCGGGTAGCAGTCAGCGGGTAGCGGGTAGCAGTCAGCGGGTAGCAGTCAGCGGGTAGCGGGTAGCGGGAAGAAAAGCTCTCTGATTTGTGAATTCTACCTGCTACCTGCTACCTGCTACCTGCTACCCGCTACCTGCTACCTGCTGCGAGAGCTGACCACTGACCAGAAATTACCAGGAATATTCCTCGATGATCCGGGCTTTGCCGCTGTTGAACTTCACCGGGGTGACGAGTTCGATCCCGCCAATGGTATCTCGGATCAGCGGGTTGACATCGGCCGAGACGCGGACCTTCCACTCGCCGTCAACCTGATACCAGCCTTCTCCGAGGGGGACGATTTTCTTTCCCACGGCCGCTCGGAAGTAGAGACCTTTGGGATTCTCCGCGCCGGTCAGGTCGATGGTCCGGCGGAAACTCGCGGCTTCTCCGCTGGAGAGAGCCTCGAAGTAATCCTCGACGACGGCCGGACCGAGGTCGTAATCGAAGATGGGTTTGCCGCCCTGGTTCAGGTGGTAGCCCTTGAACTTCTCGCCCAGCGCTTTCGCCTTCTGGCGAGGCCATTCGGCCTTGTCGTTGGGAAGCGTGGCGAAGGCAGGACCGGGTGGGAACGTCAGGACGTTATCGCCAAGCGGAACCTGGAACCCTTCGCCTCGTCCGGTCCAGTGCTTCGAGGCGTCGATGAACGCCCCTTGCCAGATCAAGGCGAGCCGGAGTTCGTTGGCGTCGAACGCCAGGTTGGCTTTCTCGGGATAGCCCACCCCGATCGCCCGAGGTCCCGCTCCTTCGATGAAGTTTCGGTAGAGCACCGGCTCCTTCACGGCGACCAGCGGAATCGGGTCGCGCCCGAGCCCATAAGGAACCGCGGCCTTGGGACCATCCGAGAGATATTGCCAGACCGATTCGACTTGCTTGAGGGTGTCGCCATCATAAATCGTGTCGAGTTGTGACTTGCCATCAGGCCAGGCGGACGGCATCCGGGTTCCGGGACGATACGCCTGCGGATTGACGACATAGCGCTGGAACCAATCGCGACGAAGCCGCTGGGTCATCAGTGTCATGTCGAGCGCCTGGATACCCGACGCCTGATATTCCTTGAACTGATGGCAGCTTCCGCAGTTAAAGGCTTGCGACCCGACGATGAACCGGCCGGTCGCCTTGACTCGCTTTTCGTTGACGTCGAAGTGAGGGACCGGGACCGGTTCGACGGCATCCACCAGCGCCATCGGCTTGACCAGATGACCGACGTTGGCTTCGCCAAACTTCGGCATCCGGGTCAGCATGTAAGGCCGATCCTTGGCGCCATCGGCCAGCACATGCTTGAGCCAGGCTTCGGTCAGCTTGCCGCCGACTCCCGTCAGGAGCGGTGGAATCCGTCCTTCCTCTCCCATCTCTTTCTGAGTGGTCGCGAACGCCGCGTCGCGCCCCGGTTCGACCCCGCCGACTCCGTCGCGGACGTGGCATGCGTAACAGTTAAACGCCACCAGCGTCCGGTGGATGGACTCTTTCTCAGTGGGAACCTTGTTCCGAACGGCCGGATCAAGCGCCGCCGCGAGGCTCGATCGTTGCCGAGCGGAGAGATCGTAATCGGGCACGCCCTTGGGTGGTTGCGCGGCGAGGCAACCGGCGTCGGCCTTCAGGTCATTGAGCGGCTTCGATGGCGGTCGAGCCTCGACCAGCTTGTCCCCTTCGCGAAGCTGGTGGCACGAGGCACAGCCAATCGAGGCGAACAGAGCCCGGCCCTTGTCCACTTTCGCCGGCTCGGGCTTGAAGACCGCGACGACCGGCGCTTTCACCGCTGGCCCACCCGCCGGAGGCAAGATCGCCGATGCGAGCGGACGACGGGTCAGCCCCGGCCCTTCGTACTCGACGTCAAGCTCCTCCTCGCCGCCTCCTTGAAAGTAGCCGACGACGATCTTGTGCCGACCCGGGCTCAAACGAACCCGGCCGACCTTCTGGGTGTTCGGGTGAATCCCATCGTTATCAGCCACGACCTTGCCATCGACCCAGATCTTGCTGCCGTCGTCCGACGCGATGTGAAACCCGTAAGGCCCCGGGCGATCGATCTCGATCTCTCCCTCGAACCGCAGCGCGTAATTACCGTGACGACGGGCCATCGCCACGTCGAACCCCTCCGACTGCCCTGATTCGACCGGCGTGAGCTTGTCGAAGTCGGGGATCTTGTCCCATTCCCCTTCGTAATAGCGGTAGGCGAGATTCGGAGCGGTCTCGACCTTCACGTCCTTGAGCAAGAAGCTGGCGATCGTGTCGGCCTCGGTCTGCTTCAGGTTCAACGAGGGCATCCGACCCGACGGTCGGTGAGCCAGCGGATTCTGAAGGAACGCGGCCAGACTACTCATCGTGTATTTCGAAGAGGGGTCACCAAGCGGGACCGTGGTGGCCAGCGGAGCCGACTTGTCGCCGACCAGCCCGTGACAGGCGGCACATCCCGACTGCTCGTAGAGAGTGCGACCGGCGTTGACGGCCTTGCGAATCGGCGGAGTCTCGCGAGTCGTCCCGGTGCTGGCGAGGAAGTGAACCAGGACGTCGACCGCCTCGTCGGCCTCGGCCTTCGACATCCCTTCGAGCAGGTTCGGCATCGTCGTGCCCGGCTTGACCGAGTGCGGATTGGCCAGGTACGACCGGAGATAGTCGACCTTGATCCGATCCCCCAAGCGATCAAGAATCGGAGCCTGCTTGCGAGCCACCGGGCTGAGCGGCGTGTCGTCTCCCTTGTGACACGACGTACAGTTCAGCTCACCCATCAAGAGCAGGCCGCCGGTGGCCAGGTCGGTCGAAGGCTCGGTATAGAACCGCTCGAAACCCGGAACGATCGGCCGACCGGCCGGTTCGTCGGCCTGGGCGGAGCCGATCCAGGAGAAGGTCAGAAGCAGGCATCCCAGCCAAGCGGGGAGCCTCATCGGCAAGTCGATCATCCGGACATTCTCCGATCGGTGCAGGTCCAGGCGGCGGAAGCAGAGTCAATTCGTAGTTCAACAAGCATAACGAGGCCGGAGACCGGAGGCAATTCGGAGCCTGCCGGGAGATCGATCCCCGGATGGCGAAGCTCAACGACTTCCGGTAAGGTCGATGGAATCAAGCCCTTCCATCGATCCCGCGAAGGAGAGTCACCATGTTCCGAATGTCTTGCATCTGGATGATCTTCGCGTGTCTATTCATCCAGGAACCCAGGCCGGAACAGAAGCTCCCGGACGTCCAACCGCTGACTCCTGAAGCGATCGCCGGCCGCTACGGCTGGGATATCGTCTTTGTCAGAAGCGTCCTGAAACTCACAGCAGACGGCCGGTTTACTTCTGACTTTACGTCCGACACGGGATCAGGCCAACGTCAAGGAACATTCGCCATCGTCGATGGGATGATCGAGTTTCACGAATCGAAGGCCGATGACGAAAAGAAAAAAGGAGACAAACCTCAACCTTACCCTAAC
>JAJYCH010000201.1 GCA_021778575.1 Planctomycetota bacterium | reverse complement strand
TTGTGCTCGCAGGAATGGCTCAAGAGGGATGAACGGGTCATCCTTCGCATGGATGACCAGGCCTGTCGCCGCTATCTGACCCACTGTCCGGATCGGGCTACATTCGTGGTAATAGGCCTCGACGCTGGTAAAGCCGTTGCGAGGAGCCGTGTAACTCCGATCGAATTCGAGAATTGACCCGACGGAACTCAGGTTCACCCGTCCCAGTTCGGGAAATCGGTCGTGAAGGCGCTGAACCTCGGGAATGACCGAATAGAGGAACTGACGATCGTAAAACCGCCGGGAGGGATGGTCCATCCAGCGAGCACACGCCGCCAGGTCGATCGGGGCTCCCGCAGCCAGGACACAATCGAGCCCCTCAACCGGTCGGGTGGCGGACTCCCCCGCCAGATTAAGGACCAGGTTGGCCCCCAGCGAAAAACCGACCAGGCCCAGCGGCGAGCGACTGGCCGTCCGGATCATCCAGGCGGCCACCGCCCGAACTTCGACGTGGCTCGCACCCGAGTAAAGCTTGCGGGCCAACCCGAACCCGGCTCCCGCCCCCCGGAGATTCATCCGGACGACCCTGACCCCCAGTTCCACCAGACGGGCACCCAGCTTGACCAGTTCGATTCCTCCCGCGTCCCCGCCAAGCCCATGAACCAATAAAACCATCGGCCGACCAGGTCGCCAGTCGCGACCGATCGAGTCATGAACAAGAAGTTGGTCGCCATCATCAAGGCGAATTCGGCGCGAAACCGAGGGCAATCGTGTCGGAGGACCCGGCAAATACCGGCTGAGTATCGTCTGGAGATGACCGCCCGGCAGGAATCGATGAGGCTCGAACGATGGGACGCGAACGGAACTCATGCCTGTAACCCTTGATCAAAGGATTTCCACGAATCCAGACGCTCGGCACCATTTCGTCCCTGGTCACCGTCTTCCGTTTAATCTACGTTGGAACGTTCGTCCGTTCTAGACCAGACGGTTCAATTGTTCCGCGCTGAGTGCACGCCCGACTTAACTCTTGCGAGTTTCCGATGCCGACGAACTTCTGGCCGAATCCACCCAGTCTTTGTGAGATTTGTTGCCGGATGCGCGAGGTGATCTCGGGCAAGGGGTCGCGATTCTTGCTTTGCGAACATTCGCTGACCGACTCGCGCTTCGACAAATATCCGCGACAGCCGGTCGCCAGTTGCCGTGCGTTCCTCGAACGAAACGCGGATAACACACCAGAATCAACCTGATTGACCTCAATCCTTCGCCTTCGGAGCCTCGGGCCGGGTTGGTTCGATCATTCCGTCGCCGAGGTAAAATCCGGTCTGGGTTGGCTGGTTGTAGCCAACATTCTGATAGGCCACGCTCAATCGATAGTCGCTGTCATGCATCAGCGTCGTCAGTCGATGGTCGGTGGGAATCGTCGTGGAATAGATCCGCAGTTCCTTGCCATCGGTCGTCCTCCAGATGACTTCCTCGCGCCAATCGCCCAGGATATCCGCGCAAAGGCACGGGGTCGATTTCGTCGAGTTGTTCGAGGTGCAGTCGCGGGCGGTGACCAGGTTGGTCTCGGTCGAATCCATCCAGTTCCATTTGGTAATTCGGTTGCTATCCAGCAACTCGCGAAGCAGGTCGCCATCCCACCAGACACCGAAGTTACAGGATCGAGGCTTCCGCTCGGAAATCGTTTCTCCCTTCACGTTCCAGACTCCGTTCAGCCCCTGGCCCGAGGCCCAGATCTCGTAACCCCGATGGCGCGGGTCGATGTCGAACGCGACTCCTCGGCCAACATCGGGCGACGACTTTCCCCAGATCAAAGCGCCGGTTTTCGCCTCGCGAAACTCCACTCCATTGCCGTGGCGAGGTCGCTCGTGAATGTCGAAGACCTCCAGGCCCGGTCGATCCGGATCAATGTCCGAAAGATGAATGGCATCGCCGTGACCGAGACCGGTGGAGTAGAGACCTCGACCGTTGTCATCAACGGCACAGGCTCCGTACACGATTTCATCCTTGCCGTCCTGGTCAATATCACCAACGCGCAAGTTGTGATTTCCTTGACCGCGATAATCACGATTTCCGGGCGTCCCGTCGTCACTATCGAACGTCCAGACCGGGGAAAGCTTGCCGTCGCGCCAGTTCCAGGCGGCCAGGACCGTCCGTGTATAGTAACCTCGGCACATGATCACGCTCGGCCGCTTGCCGTCGAGATAGGCGACCGCTCCCAGAAAGCGATCGACGCGATTCCCTCGGTCGTCTCCCCAGTCAGCCACCCGGCCCCGGGGCGGGTCGTAATCCGCGGTGGCCAACGCCTTACCGGTCACTCCCTCGAAGACCGTGAGAAACTCCGGCCCTTCCAGAATGAAGCCGGCAGAATTGCGATGGTCGGCGGACAGATCGCCGATCGCAACGCCGGTGCCGTCAACCGTTCCATCGGCGGTCTTGCAAATCAGCTCGGACTTGCCGTCACCGTCAAAGTCGTAGACGAGAAACTGAGTGTAATGAGCCCCCTCGCGAATATTCTTCCCCAGATCAATTCGCCAGAGAAATCGACCGTCCAGCTTGTACGCTTCGAGCTTGGTCTGCCCGGTCATCCCGGCTTGTGAATTATCACGCTCATGCATCACCTGTTTCAAGATAATTTCATATTCACCGTCACCATCAAGGTCGCCGACGGATGCGTCGTTGGGAGTATGGCCGGGCAAAGTCTGGAGCGGGACCGTCAGGTAAGGTTGGACCCCGACGGTTGCGGAAAGCGTGAAGGAACCGGAGGCATCCCGCTCGCGTCCATCGATCACGGGGCGAACGAAATAGGTGAGAGCCGCGCTGGTCTCGGCAATGGAATCGACGTAGTGGGTCGCACGGGTGATCGGTTCGAGATTCACTCTCTGGGCGGGTTGATTGGCCGATTGGCGGTAGAGATGAAACGCAACCTCGGCCGGATCAGTACGAAGAAGTCGCCAGCCAACGAACACGCTCCTGGTGTCGCGACGGATGGCGACGACTCCTCGCCCAAGCGTTTCCAGTTGTTTCTGAGCCAGGGCTGACGAGCTTGACCGGTCGGTGATCAAGATCATGACAATCAGAACGACGCAGAGGCGTCCTGACCAATATCCGATCGATCGCGATGCCATCACAAAGTCTCCCCTGGTTGCTGGTAGAATGGTAATTGAGTATCGCACGGGAGAACACAAAATGATCCACTCCAAACAATCAGAGACTCTGGCCGGCAACGAGCAGTAACGCTCGTCCAACCCGACTTGCACAGGCCCATTCGCAGCAGCACGGCACAAGCGACCAAGTCATCACGAATTCAGAATTACGGTTAATTGTGGGACCATGCTCCCAATTTTCGCATCGAAACATCCAAATCGATCCACGACGTGGAATTGCCCGACGCGGTTCGGGCCTCCGATACCATTCACGATGGAAGCGGGGAACAGTCACTGTTCCCCTCGGGCGAATACCTGTCGGCGCTGGCCGACGCTCTGGAGTCGGGAGTCGGGCCGTTTGATGGCGGGAGTCAGGCCGTTTGATGGCAAGGACATTGACTGGTATTGGGAAAATGGGATGACACGATAGGCATTCGCTGCCGCACCGAAAACGGCGGAAGCCGAGACAACTCTGCGTTATTTCGAGTTCACCAAAGGGACCTAGAACAAGTTCTGGGAGATCTCAAACAAGAATCGTGAAATGATGACACGATACGGCAAGATCGGCACCGATGGCCGATCAACGACCAAGCTGTTTGAAACCCCCACGAAAGCAGCCGCGGAGACCGCCAGGAGCATCGCCACCAAGACCAAGGAGGGGTAGGTCGAGAAGACGACCTGAGACATGGACAATGGACGTTCACTCGACAAAACTTCGCCGAGACGTGGGATCAACCTGCCGTTCCGGTCTAACCAAAGCAGCTGATTTGCCTATCCTGCTCTCGATCGGCTCGAATCATCTCTGTCAATCGGGGAACCCGTGGCGGCAGAGGACATGGTCCCCTGCCGCCCGAGAAATCCGATCAATAGCGGTAGTGGTCGGTCTTGTAGGGGCCTTCCTTCGCGACGTGAATGTACGCCGCCTGTTCCGGCGTCAGTTCGGTCAGTTGGACGTTCAGAGTCTTGAGCTGCAAGCGAGCGACATGCTCGTCAAGCTTCTTGGGCAAGACGTAGACGCCGATGGGGTATTTATCGTTGTGCAACCAGAGTTCAATCTGGGCGAGGGTCTGGTTGGCGAACGAAGAACTCATCACGTATGACGGGTGACCGGTGCCACAGCCAAGATTGACCAGTCGGCCCTTGGCGAGCAGGATGATCCGCTTGCCGTCGGGGAAGATGACGTGGTCGACCTGCGGCTTGATCTCTTCCCACTTGTATTTTTCGAGCGACTCGACGTCGATCTCGTTGTCGAAGTGGCCGATGTTGCAGACGATGGCCTGATTCTTCATCTTGGCCATGTGGTCATGCGTGATGACCCGGTAGTTGCCGGTGGTCGTCACGAAGATATCGGCCTTGTCGGCGGCGTAGTCCATGGTGACGACGCGATAGCCTTCCATCGCGGCTTGCAACGCACAGATCGGGTCGATCTCGGTGACCCAGACCTGGGCCGAGAGGGCGCGGAGGGCCTGAGCCGAACCCTTGCCCACGTCACCGTAACCGGCGACGACCGCGACCTTGCCGGCGATCATCACGTCGGTGGCGCGCTTGATACCGTCCACCAGCGATTCACGGCAACCGTAGAGATTGTCGAACTTCGACTTGGTGACCGAGTCGTTGACGTTGATGGCGGGGAACTTCAGTTCGCCACGCTTGTGCATCTGATACAGCCGGTGGACGCCGGTGGTGGTCTCCTCGGTCACGCCCTTGATGGCGGCGAGGTTCTTGGAATACCAGCCGGGATGCGAGGCGATTCGGCTCTTGATGGAGGCGAAAAGGATTCGCTCCTCTTCGCTCGAAGGCTTGTCAAGGACGGAGATATCAGCCTCTGCGCGGGCACCCAGGTGCAGGAGCAGGGTGGCGTCACCACCGTCGTCAAGGATCATGTTCGAGTGCCCGCCATCGGCCCACTCGAAGATTCTATGGGTAAAATCCCAGTATTCCTTGAGCGACTCGCCCTTGAAGGCGAAGACCGGGATACCGGCATCGGCGATGGCGGCGGCGGCATGATCCTGGGTCGAGAAGATATTGCACGAGGCCCAGCGGATCTCGGCGCCGAGAGCCTGAAGCGTCTCGATCAGGACGGCCGTCTGGATGGTCATGTGCAGCGAACCGGTGATCCGAGCCCCCTTGAGGGGCTGACGCGAGGCATACTCCTCACGAATGGCCATCAGGCCCGGCATCTCGGTCTCGGCGATGGCGATCTCGCGACGACCCCAGGGAGCCAGCGAGATATCGGCGACGCGATAATCTTTCACGGGAGCGGCAGCAGCGGCAGGCTTTTGAGCAACGGCGGGCACGTTCAAAGTCTCCTGAAACCATGAACGGGCGCCGTTGAACTGATCTCTTCCGCCCATCGAGCCTGGCAGGAACGCCAATGCGTACCGTCGCAGCGCCCCTCGATGAGATGGTGTTGGCTCGTCAACTGGCGACAAGCTGTCGGGAATGAACCATTTCCCGATTAGAATTATTCATACCAAAACGAGCAGGCCAAAAACAAGCCGAAGTGCGACCGGATGTCTCTCTGGGTGCACGCCAGCTTTTGATCAATTTACTTGGGGCTCGAAATCGTCAATACGAGAACCTGTCGATTCTGTGGTGGATTGCGGTTAAACGGCGGTAACGGTGGCGGCAACCACTGAGCGCGATGCTTGAGGACCTCCGCCCGGTTCTCGCCCGCAGGCCGGCGGCCGCTGAAAATGAGCGTGTCCCGGTGACCATCGCCGAGAGCCTCCACGGCCGAAGTGAACAGGCCCTTGCGGTGATCGGCGATGTCCTCATTTTCCGCTGTTTCTTGCCGGTCTTGATCTCCCATCAGTTCGAGGATCTTGACCGTGGTGTCGTCGTTGTAGAGCACCTCGCCCTGGGCCGCCTGGCGGATCAACTCATCAAAGACGGGCTTGATGTCCACCGCGACAGCCTTGACGATGTCTCACTGGGTCAAGGCCGGCAGCGGAACACCGAGTTCGGCCTGGAGGCCATGGAACGTAAGACCGTTGCCGTACTTCAGGAGGCCGATCATGTTGCCGGCCGAGGCGTCATACTTTTGCTCGCCGGCCGCGTCAGGGGCCGTCTCGGTGAAGACCTGGCCACATGAGTGACAACGCAACTTTTCGAGCTGATAGATCTTCGCCGACAGCGGCTGACCGTTGATCCGAACAAGCACGCCAGGAGGTTTGTCGTAGCCGGCGCCCTCATCGCAGGCCGGACGGGCGTCGTCGACGGTGAGGGAGGGATGTGAAACATCGATCCACGAGCCGCCCCGGTAAGCCTCGGAACCGTTGCGGCCGTGACCCTTGGCGGTCGCCGTCGCCTCCGATTCCGTCGATGCGTCGCTCGCCTGTTTGCCACGATCGGCACCGGTTTGAGCCGGTGGTTCAGCCCTGTGCTTCCGGGTCTTTTGGCCTGTCACCGCATCGGACTTATCGGTCCGCGACCCGAGGAACAGCTCGCGGAGCCGGCGAATCGAGGTATTCTTGTCCTGCACGAGGTCAGACACGTACGCATACGACTCGAAGACCCGACGGATCAGGAGGCTTTCCTGTTCGTCGAGCGGTTGGTCGTCGCGACGCAGGACATCGTCCAGTTGCTTGCCGTCCACTTCGATCAACTCCAGCGTCCGTGACATCCGGCTCGGACTCATGCAAAGATCAGACTTCGCCGACCGTTTCCTCAAGACCGACGCGACTGTGGATATGGGTTCCGGTGAACCAGGCCAACCGCGATCATGCAAAAGTCCAGTTGAGATCAAGTCATCGGGCTTACCGGCCGCCGGTCGGCCGACGCGCCGGAAATCGACCGGCTCGATGGCCACCAGGATCTTCATCTGAGGCATGACCTGGAGCATCACGGACCGTCCCCAAAGCGGCGAGAAAGAGCTTCGACATCGGCCGCGTCATCGCCCACCAGATGGACCCGGATGGTCGCCCAGGCGCCATTGTCCAGCTCGATCCGGTACTGCTTGCCGACCCCGTTTGGCCAAGGAAGTTCGATAAACGAAGGATTGTCCGATCGAAGTCCGGCAACGGCCGTCTCAACCCGCTTCCGCAAGCCGCAACAAATGGAGGCCCAAAGCCGAGGCGATGCGACTGACCCCATGAGTTCGAGCAAGCCCAACGGCCATACCCCAGAGATCTTGAGGAATCCGGCCACCCGACTTCTGTTTTTTCCGACAGGCCTGAAGCCGGCTCCGCCCCCGAGCCAGATCTGCCGGGAACTGTCGACGCACGTTTGAGTCCATCACGCTCCCTCCCAAAGAAGGACCGCAACGCTCACAGATTAGCCAGATCAATTCCGACAAGCTTGCCGGATGGTCACGGAGATCGACGCAAAGCGTTACAACAAGTGCTATTGTATTGCGATTTTCAGCGATGTGGGATTGGCGGGATCGGTTTGCGAAAAAATCGCACCCTATTTCAGGCTGCGGTCAAACTCGAGCAGTAGAAACTCGATTTAAGGCAAAGTGCCATTCCGAGAAAAAGCCCGACCTAGCCCGGATATTTCATCCGACTCTCGGACATTGACTAATAAGCAATCGACGATCATTTTGGCGGCTATCTGGCTGCGTTCCGGCCCCGTGGCGCGCACCTTCCCCCTGACCCCCAACCCGGAGTC
>JAJYCH010000200.1 GCA_021778575.1 Planctomycetota bacterium | reverse complement strand
CCCAGTCCCTCAGCACGGTCTACAAGCCCGAAGATCGCGGCGGCCGGGCTTACGCCAGAGCGCTGGAGATCCTCGCCCGCGATCACGCCGACGAGCCTCGAGTCGGCAACTACTGCCAGAGCCTGAGCATGTCTCCAGTCATCATCAGGGAGGAGTTCCTTCGAGTGATCGCGAAGAGAAGCCAGGACCGGGTCGTCAAGGGCAACGCGAACTTTGCACTGGCCAAATATCTCCGGACCGAAGCGGCCGTGGCCGAGTTGGTCCAGCGTCCCGAAGCTCCGATCGACTTCGACCTGTGGGGCTCGTTGAACCAGATGTCGGACGACGAGCGTCGGAAGATGGAGGCCGACCCTGCCGCGTTCCGCCGCCAGGTCGAACAATTCCAGGCGCAATATCAGCCCGAAAATCTCAAGTTTCTCAAACAGGTCGACTTCGAGGCGATCCGTCGTGAGTCGGAGCAGACCTACGCCCGGGTGCTCGCCGATTTCGGCGATGTCGCCGCCGTCCCCGCTTTCGGCCAGCCCACCCGCGAGACCCTCGCCGACCTCGTCCGGAAGCAGCATCAGCCCCGCCCGCCGGCCGCGCCGATCCCGCCCCGGAATCTCTTCAAGCCGCTTGATGAAGCCTACACGGCGGCCGTGAAAAAGGCGGAAGAAGCGAGTACCGCCGCAGGCCCCGACAAGCCCGACCCGAAAGCCTACGTCGCGGCGGCCCCGAAGTGGGCCGATTTCGGACCGAAGATCTGGGCCATCGCCGAGGCTGCTCCTCGAAGTCCCGACGGCTTCGACGCCCTCCTCTGGATCGTTCGCCACCACATGCCGTTCTTCGACATGGGCGAGGAACGGGTGGTCGTGCTTGGCAAGTCGGTCGATATCCTCATTCGTGATCACCTCGAATACATCGGCGATCACCTCGACGATCGTCAGGTTGCCGAAGGCTTCAACGGCTGGCATCCGGTGCCGGCCCCTCACATCGACCGGGTCTTCCGGGCCCTCTTCGAGCGAGGCAAGACCCGGGAAATCCGAGGCCGGATGGGGCTCATGCTCGCTAAGCACTTGAAGGGAGAAGCCGACTTCGTCGAGAGTCT
Source organism: Planctomycetota bacterium (assembly GCA_021778575.1). GTDB lineage: Bacteria > Planctomycetota > Planctomycetia > Isosphaerales > Isosphaeraceae > Tundrisphaera. The sequence continues at coordinate 6,662 of JAJYCH010000200.1, read as the reverse complement.
CGACGTCCGGGGAGCCGACCCCGGCCAACGCCTCGAGATCACGATCTTCGCCCCTTCCTATCTCGACAGCCTCCGGAAGACGGGCCACCGAGGGCTCGCCGACGAGGCCACGACGATCCTCGAAAAGGTGAAGGCCGACTACGGCGACGTGGCCGACCGCAACGGCGCGGGGCCGACCGGCGAGACCCTTGCCACCGTCGTCGACCGTGAGCTGGCCGACCTCCGGACTCTCGCCGTCGGTCAGGTGGCTCCCGAGATCGTCGGCAAGGATGTCGCCGGGAAGCCGATGAGCCTCGCCGAATTTCGCGGCAAGGTGATCGTGCTCGACTTCGGCACTCATGAACATTGCGGCGGTTGCAAGCTCGTTTATCCGAGGCTCCGGGAACTGGTCGAGCAGCACAAAGCCCGGCCGTTCGCCGTCCTCGGGATCAACTTCGGCGACCGGCTCGAAACCTTGAAGGAACTGGCGGCGAAGCAGGAGGTCACCTGGCGCTGCTGGTGGGACGGCGACGACGCTGTTCATCCCGGGCCGATCACCACCCGCTGGAACATCCGGGGGTATCCGACCTTCATCGTCCTCGACCACCGAGGCGTGATCCGATTCAAGGATCTGCACCCCTTCGACCCGACGTTCGGGCCGACGATCGAAGCTCTCGTTAAAGAGGCCGAGGCCGCCGGTCGTTGAGGAGGGCTCGACCATGCAAGACGCAAGGCATCGTGCGTCTTGCATGAATCGGCCCGGCCATAACGTTTGAGGCGATCTATCGTAAGTTGTTTTGGTAAATTGACTTGAGTCTCGCGGGGAGATGAGGGCACACCGCTTGCGTTCGCAAGCTTTTGAGAGACGACCCGGGCATCGGACGATCCGGCACAGGGGCCGAGTTCGTTGTTAGACCCGATTGTCTTTCCAAGGCTTATTTTCTCATGTCTGACAATGATTTGTATTTCGTCATCCCTACCTATCGGCTTCGCGACGTGGGGGAGACGGTCGAGCTTTATGACGAGCATTTCTGGCGGAATGGCCACTCGGTCAAGATGATCGTCTTCGACGATTCGAGCCCCGTCGCGCAAGAGAAGTATTATCCGCTTCTCGAACAGACCAAGACCCACAACGATCTCTTTTATGTGGGTCCGAAGGAAAAAGAAGAATTCACCGCGCACCTGAACCGTCGGCTGAACGACCGGAAGCTCGAAGGGCTGGTCAAGAACCTGTTCCGGCCCAGCTACGGCGGCAACCGGAACGTCACCTTGATGTACACCCTGGGCGGCCTGATGGTCAGCTCGGACGATGATATGAGACCTTATGCGCTCGTCGAAGCCAGTCCCGAGTCGTTGGTCGACGACGAGGTCAGCCGTGGCAAGCTGTTCAAGGCCGGCGACGGGGGCTATACGCGCAAGTCGTTCGACATCCTGACCTCATTCATCGACGTTCTCGGCAAGCCGGTGAAGGAGATCCCTGATAATTACGAGCGGGGCGACTTGCTGGTCGACACGTCGATGGATCTTGAAACCAACGCTAGCATGGGGCTCTCGCGCGAGAACTCGTTGATGATCCGGCGCGGACAGGTCTCCGACGACGCGATCGTCAAGATGGCCCAGACGTACCGGTCGGGAACCAATGATATCGACGCGATTGACTACGTTGACATGTTTCTCGAAGACGAGGATCAGGCGAGCCTCGACGATCTCAACGAGCGTTATGTCCTGGTGAATTTCCGGCCGGTGGTGACGAACAAGAACTGGCGGATGGATTGCGGCGTGGCCGGCTACGACAACACGCTGGGGCTCCCGCCGTTCTTCCCGACCCGGCTCCGGTTCGAGGATTATGTCTACCGGCTCTGGATTCAGCAAAATGGGATCGTCGCCGCGCATGTCGACGCCGCGCAGACGCACACCAAAAGTAACTACATGAGAAATCCTCCGGCCGCCGAGGTCTTCAACGAAGAGATCGCCAACCTTCTCAAGCGGAAGATCCAGGGGTCTGTCTCCCGGCTCGACGACCTGTCGATCATGTTCGATTATGAGGGAGAGGTGACCGCGAAGGACAGCGAGGAGATCCTTGATAAGATCACCGCCCTGCATCGGCGATCGCTGCAAGCGATGGCCGCGACGACCGCTCCGGATCGCGCCGAGGCTCTCCGGCTGTTCGCAGCGAATCTGGAGAAGGCGTATTACGGGTTCGAGCCCGACTTCTTCCAGCAGAACTTGCTCCGGATCGTCGATGACGTGGTCAGTCACATCAAGGGGTCGCTCGAACTCTGGCCGACCCTGGTCGAGATCTGCTACCTGCACAAGGATCGCAAGGGCTTGCCGCAGGTCCGGGTCAAGAATACCAAGAAAACAGCGGGATAAGTTGATCCGAAACGGGCGGGCTCAGTCGCCGTTCCGCAAGCGGCGGAGTGCCTCGATTTCTTGAAGGAGCCGGGCGGTCTCGGCCTCGGCCTGCTCGGCTCGCTCACGTTGGGTTTCCGTCTGCTGGCGCGCTTGTTCGGCTTGTTGACGTGCTTGTTCGGCTTGCTGGCGTGCTTGTTCGGCTTGTTCCCTGGTCGTGGGTAATCGGAGACCGGTGGTGGGGTCGAACAGCCGAAGCTGGTTGCCGACTCGTTCCAGGTTCAGCCCCAGAACCTCACTCGGCAACCTGCGGGCAACCGATCCAATAAACTCATAGTTGCCGTCAATCAAGCGGTATCCTTGCATGGAAGGCGTCAGGTATTCCTGGAGCGGGTCGAACAGAAAGTACTCAGGAACCTGGAGCACGTCGCGATACAGGGCCATTTTCTTCTTGACGTCTTCGGATCGGGTGGATTTGGAGGTCAGCTCGATGACGAGGTCGGGGCCTTTCCCTTCCTCCCAGGTGAGGTAGTTTTCGCGCTGCCGTTTGGGAACTCCTCGGACGACAAAGACGTCGGGCGAGAGGTGCTTCCGCTTGTTCCCCTCCTCGTAAAAGAGCAAGAGGTTGCCGGAGACATAAACGTCGGGGTCGGCGGCATAACGTGCCTCAAGCGATTCGATGAGATCCATCATCAGCTTGCGGTGGACGTCGGTTTCTGCCATCGGTTTGCCGTCGCTGGTGGGGTATTCGACCTTGCGGCCAGCCGATCGAGAGATGGTCGCCATGTCTGGGCTCCCGGAGGTCTCACCTTGGAAGTTCGCAAGCCGCTTGCCCGCTTGCCGTCCTATCGCCTACCATTTCCTTCTGACAGTTTACCAGACAACCCGAGCCGACCAAATGCCAACCCCTGCCGAAGCCCCGCTCGACCCATCGGCGCTTGCCCGCTTTGGCCGGCTCGAATTGATCGCCCGGCTGGTGGTCGAAGGAGTGATGTCGGGTCTGCACAAGAGCCCCTTCAAAGGGTTCTCGGTCGAGTTCGCCGAGCACCGTCAGTATGGTCCCGGCGACGAGATCCGCCATATCGACTGGCGGGCCCTGGGCAAGACCGATCGCTATTACGTCAAGGAATATGAAGAAGAAACCAATCTGAAAGCCTATTTGGTCGTGGATACTTCAGGGAGCATGGGATATAGCGGTCGAACGATCTCCAAGTTCGAGTATGCGCGCCGGCTCGCGGCGGCGCTGGCTTATCTGATGATCAGCCAGCGCGACGCCGTGGGGTTGGTGACTCTCGACACCGAATTTCGGTCGATGATCCCTCCCAGGTCGGCCCCCGGCCATTTCTCGCTGCTCTGTCAAAGCCTGGAACAAGCCGTGGTCGGCGGTGAGGCCCCCTTGAGCGACCTCCTGCACAACCTGGCCGGGCGGATCAAGCGACGAGGGCTGGTCGTGATCCTGTCCGATGGCTTCGACAAGCTCGACGCCCTCATCTCCAGCCTCCGACACCTCCGCCACCAGCATCATGAGGTTCTGTTCCTGCAAGTTCTGGCGCCCGAGGAGGAGGAATTCCCATTCCGCCGACCAGCGAAGTTCCGGAACCTTGAGAACACCGACAAGGCCCTTCGGGTCAGCCCCTCGGCGCTCCGGGCGGCCTATCTCGAAAAGTTCGAGGCCCACTGTCGCGACTTGAGAGAAGCTGTCCGGGGGATGGACGCCGACTATCACCGGGTCTCGACTGGAGAGACCATCGAGCGGACGCTGCTCGACTACCTCGCCACTCGCTCCGGCCGAGGACGCGTCCGGGGAACGTGATCGAGACGGGTCAATCGCTGGTCAGACCGGTAAATCTGGCATTATGTCCGGGGCCGAACTGGTCGATAATATCGCTGGCGTCGGCTGGTCCGCGGCACCTTCGGCAAAGATCTGAGTGAGCTGCTCCGCCGGAGTTGCCCGTCCATGCGAAATTATCGCAAGCCCGTGAATTTGGTCGTGATCGCTGGTTGGCTGACGGCCATGATCTGCTCTGCCTCGGCTCAGGTTCCGTCGTCGGGCGATCTTCTCCCCGCTATCCGCGACCTGCCCCAGAATGTGACGGTTCCAAACGAGCCAACTCGGACCAACCGACCAGCCTCGTCCTCTCCTGGTTCGACATCGGCCGATCCAGCGCCGATTCGACCCTCACAAACACCCGCCACCGCCGGTTCGGGAACCCTGGCTGGCACGGGGGGTACCCCGGGGACCGGCGGAGCCAACACATCCTCCGCCGCTGTCAACGCGCCGACGAGCCGGGAACAGGCGAACGCAGAAGAGTCGCAGACCAACTATCTGGCCCGGTTCCTCGGGATTCAAGACTCGCCCGTCAAGGTCTACGGCTGGCTCCAGAATAGCTTCACCGGTAACGCCAATGGCCGGCCCAGGAACGACAGCAACTTCAGCGTCTTCCCCAACCGCCTGGCAAACCAGTGGCAAGGCAACCAGTATTACCTGGCGATCGAGAAGTTGCTCGCCCCCAACGACATGGTCAATTTCGGCGGCCGGTTCGACTTCCTCTACGGCAACGACTGGCAGTTCACCAAGAGCTATGGTCTGTTTGACCGGGCGTTTCAGCCGAATAGCTTCAACGGGTTCGACTTGCCGCAGATGTACGCCGAGGTCCACCTGCCGATCTTGACCAAGAACGGTCTCGACATCCGTGGCGGCCGCTTCTACTCGCCCGCCGGTTTCGAGAACGTTCAGGCGATCAAGCGACCGTTGCTCTCGGTCCCTTATCTGTTCAATTATACGCCTTTCACGCTGTTCGGGATGCTTGCGACCTTGCACCTCAACGAGCGCACCAACCTTTACAGCGGAGCGGTCAACGGCTGGGATCGCTGGATCGACCAGAATTATCGCTACTCATATATTGGCGGGTTCAACTACAACTCGCGAGACACGAAGACCGCGATCACCTCGATCGTGCTCACCGGCCCCGACCAGCTTCCCCGGTTCGCGCCGGCGAACTCCCCCTTCTTGCCGACGGGCGTGATCACCACCCCGGCGCTCCAGGGAAAGGTGAACCCGTACTACGCGGGGAACTGGCGGACATATCTGTCAACGGTTCTTGTTCATAATTACAACCCTCGGCTGACCGAGGCAGTCGAGGTCTTCTTCGTTCACGAGACCAACGTGCCGGGACTCGGTCCCAACGGCTCGGTGAACAAGGAGTCGGCCTGGTATGGCTCGTGTCACTGGATGCTCTATCAGTTCACCGACAAGGTCCAGGGGGTCTGGCGGAGCGAAATCTTCCGTGACAACAACGGAGCGGCCACCGGCTCGGCCGATAATTATTACGAGATGACGCTCGGAGCCGTCTACAAGCCGAAACCGTGGCTCTGGATTCGCCCCGAGGCCCGATTCGACCGGGCTCAGTACACTCATCCCTTCAACGACGGAACGCGCAGCAGCCAGTTGACACTGGCCTTCGATATCATCGTTCAGTTCTGATGTCCGCGGGCGAGGAACCGCGTCCCGGAAGTTCTCCGAAGAAGAACCGGGCCACTCGCCCGCCCCAAGACGCCCCCCCAGACGTTGACGTCGAAGAACCAGGACGTCAAGATCACACAGGTTCAGGCGATGGCTCCGGTGCCGACCAGTGTCAAGCCCGGGGCCACTCGCCCGAGGTCCATGCTGATCGGCCCGCATCGCCAAAGTGGACCTCGCTGACCGCCGTTCGATGAGTCAACCATGTCGCAGTTCTCGTCGCCTCGAGGATTCCCGACCACTCACTGGAGCCGGATTCTCCGCGCCGGCGACCCGGCGGACGAGGGAAGTCGCGCGGCACTTGAAGCGCTCTGTCGTGATTACTGGTATCCCCTTTACGCATTCTCGCGTCGGCAAGGCTTGAATCGAGACGAGGCCGCCGACCTCGTCCAGGGGTTCCTCGCCGACCTGATCGAGCGGCGCGACCTGGCAAAGACCGACCCCGACCGGGGACGGTTCCGCGCGTTCCTCGGAACCGCTTGCAAGCACTTCCTCGCTCATCGTCGCGACCACGACGGCGCCTTGAGGCGCGGCGGCGGGCGGAGGCCGATCTCGATCGATCGGCTCGACGCCGAGGGGCGTTACCTCAACGAACCGGCCCACGCCTTGACCGCCGAACGCCTTTACGAACGGCGGTGGGCGCTGGTTCTGGTCGGGCACGTCCTGGCCCGCCTCGAAGCCGAGGCCACCCGAGCGGGCAAGTCGCTCCTGTTCGCCCGCCTCCGGCCGATGCTCGAAGGCGACGACCTGGCCGTTTCATACGGGGCGATCGGTGAAGCGCTGGGGATGAGCGCCGGAGCCGTGGCTGCGG
>JAJYCH010000199.1 GCA_021778575.1 Planctomycetota bacterium | reverse complement strand
GAGGTATCGAAGCCCTGGGCGAAGGTCGAGACGCGGCCGAACTGGTCGATCCGGAGGATCCGGCCGCCGAAGCCGCCGTTGGTCGTGCCGTCGCCGAAGGTGGTGCCGGTGGACGGACCGGTCGGGGCCTGGATGATCGGGTTGCCGTTGGCGTCGACCCCCGAGATCCCGACAAGCTGCGAGCCCAGCCCCTGAATCGGCACGAGGACCGGCGTGGTGCTGTTGGCACCCGTCGGAGGCGGGACCGAGACGGCCAGACCGCTCGCGAGGTCGGCGACGAACAGGCTACCGGCGTAGACCGGGGTGCCGTAGGTGTAGTTGGGGTTCGTGACGCCGTTGCCGACACCGCCGCCGGTTTGACTGGCGGTTCCGGGGCCGTTGAGCACGCTCAAGCCATTGGCCGAGATATTCGTCCCGTTGGTCGCCGTGGCGCCACCACCACCGCCGGCGCCGGTGCCGCCGCCGCCGCCGGTGCCGTTGGTCCCGGTCCCCTGCGTGGCCGGTAGACCTTGCGAGAAGTAGCCGTACTGGTCGAAGGACACGTCGTCGAAGCGGCGGAAGTTGGTGCTGATGACCGGATAAAGGTCGATGTTGGTGGTCGGGTTGGCCTGCGTGTTGGCCACGGCGTTGGGGTTCTGACCGAGGTTGATCAGGAGGTCGCCACCAAGCCCTTGGACACCGCTAAGGCCCGGGTTTGAGGGGAACGGGTTGCCCGAGCCGGCCGGGAAGGCCGGCGTGCCGAAGTCGGCGAACGAGGAGTAAACCAGCGACGCGTAGTTCGTGTTGGCCGCGGTCAGTCCGGTCTGGACGCCGTAGGTCAACCCGGTCTGCTTCACGCCGTTGGGCAGAGCCTTGATATTGCTGACCTGGGTGCCGGGGCTGAACTCGCTCGAATTGAAGTAGAGTGCGGCGAACTGGGTCGTCCCGTTCGTCGCCGTCGAGGGATTGGCGAGGGGAACGTTGCCGACGACCGTGGTCGTGCCGCCGAAGGTCACCGACGTCGGCACGTTCTGCGGGCCACCGTTGGCCACGGTGATCGCGCCGGCACCGGTCGAGCTGATCAGCCCGGAGAGGTACTGCTGCTGCTGGACCGGCGGGATCAGGATCGCCGTCGGGTTGAAGGTCAGCTTCGCGGCGCTGAGCGAATTGTCGGTGAACGAGGTGAACGCACCGAGGAACTGACCGCTCGGCGAGATCTGGTAGATCGCGTTCTTGTTCGGATCCGCGCTATCGACCGAGGTGACGAACATCGACGGCTGGCCGTTGAACGTTCCGGCGGGGTCGAAGGTGATGTCGTACCAGTTGGTCAGGCCCGTCTGCGCACCCAGGCCGTTGGCGGCGGTGGGCGAGTTCGGGTCGATCTGCGAGATGACCGTGTTGAGGTCGAAGAAGACCGACGACTTGCCGGTCGCCGGATCGACGCGATAGATCACACCCGGTCGGTTGATCGCCCCCATCGAGGCGTTGTCGCCGGCTCCTCGCGAGATGGCATAGATGCCGTTGCCGAAGACGCCGCCGGGACCCGGGGTGATCCGGACGATATCGTTACCAAACGAGGCGGAGCTGGTCAGCTCGGAAACCGAGGTCACCGCCGCGGCCGTGGGGAACGTCGTCAGCGCGTTCGTGGCCCCGGTCTGGAGGGGCAACGTATTGGAGAGCGTGACCGTGCCCAGGTCAGAGGTCGCCGTCGCTGTCCCTGTGAAGGTCAGCGTTTGCGGCAAGACCGTCACGAACGGAGCCAGGAGCTGACGCTCCTCCAGAGACTCGATCGCTTCGAGCCGGGCACCGCGGGGACGCCTTTGAGCGGGGCCGCTCGCCCGGGATCGGGAAGGGTGAGACATTCCATCATCTCCTAAACCTGGACTCGACCATCCTGAACCGAGGCCGAGGTGCCCGGCGTCGTCAATATCGGCACGACCGGTCTGCCCCGTTGAGCCGAACGATTCGCATTTTCCTTGTCGCCGGCACGACCGGCGAGTTGGAATCACGCGTCATAGTCATCAGGATCGGAAGAAATCGGCCGGAAGATGACAGAAAGGCCGAAAATATGGGATGAATCGATCTTGCCAAATAGTCTGTCAACGAAAACAGGCGTCTCGGGCCACCACTGGCAACCCGGGACGCCTGGAAATTTGTTTGCGATCATCGATCGAGATTCGGAAACCGGACTTATTCTTATTCGACGACGCCCTGGGGGCCGGTCGTCCGCTGGGTGGGGCCGCCGGCCCGTCGACGAACGTCCAGCTCGATCGAGCCGAAGGTTCCTTCGTGGCGCTGGATCGTCATTCCCAGAGCGGTCAAGAGCCGCTTGGCCGTGTAGAAGTTCATCACGATCCGCTGGTTCGCCTTCACATCCTGGCGACCGGTCGCGAACGGCTGCGGATTGAGGCCGAAGTCGAGGATCACTTCCTCGGGCGTGGCCGTCACCCGGCAGAAGTTCGAGTAAGACGGCAGCGCGCCGGTATCGTCCACATGGACTTCGGTTTGCTGCGCCTGCGGTTCGGCCGGGGTTTGTTCGCTCATGACGGTCTCCCTGTTATGGCTTCCGACGATCTTTTCGTGCCGATCGAACCTTCAACCGAAGGTGAGTCGAACGGGAATGGCCACGTGATCCGACAATCGGCGCGTGGCACTACTCGCGAGTATTCAGCATGCGATGATTCCGATCAAGGGGACTTTGGGAATTGGTGGGTTTCTGTCGACGTCGGGGTCCGACGTCGGGTGCCCCGGTTCGGGTCGATCACCCGGTGTCCGCTGAACGAGGTTCTCCCGTTCAAGTGGCCGGTTAACCGGCGACCGAATCCACCAGCCGGTCAAGCTCGACGAAGGTTCGGCCCGACGCCCCATCCTGGGCCAGAACGTATTCGCGGGCGGCGGCGCCGCGCGCGGCGGCCGACTCGGGATCATCCAGGTCGGTCAGAAGTCCCTCGGCCAGGTCGTCGGCATCGAGCACCACTCGCGCGGCGTTTCGAGTCAGAAGCTGCTCAACCACTTCGCGGAAGTTGCCGGTGTGCGGCCCGAACATCACCGCCGCTCCGAAAGCCGCCGGCTCCATCATGTTCTGGCCACCGCGACCGGGAACCAAGCTTCCCCCGACGAACGCCACGTCGGCCAGACCCCAGACCGCCGCCAGGTCCCCTAACGTATCGACCAGGATCACCGGCGGAGCCTGGCCCGGCGCTCGACCCGCCATCGGCCCGGCGTTTCCTTCACTCCGCCGGACCACCCGCTCGCCCTGGTTCTTCAGCCACGACGCGACTGCCTCGAACCGCTCGGCATGGCGCGGAACCAGGACGAGCCGTAGCTGGGGATAGCTTGCCCGAGCCCGGCGATACGCTCCAAGTGCCGCGGCTTCCTCGCCGTCCATCGTGCTCCCGGCGACAAAGATCAGCTCGGCCGGCGACAACCCCAGCGCCTTCCGGAGCGCGATCGTCCGAGGGTTCGACCGGTTGCTCTCCAGACCGTCGAATTTGACCGAACCGGTGATCCGGACACGGTTTCGCGGAACGCCCAGGTCGATGAACCGGTCGGCGTACTCGGTATTCTGCGCCGCGACGGTGTCGAGCCGGCGGAGCGTCGGGCCGAGCGGCCCTCGAAGCTTCCGGTAGCCGCGATGGCTCCGATGGCTCAGCCGACCGTTGACGATCGCCACCCGAGCCCCGAATTCCTTCGTCGCTTGCACCAGGTTCGGCCAGAGTTCCAGCTCCACCAACGCCAGGACCGTGGGCCTGATCCGGGCGACCGCTCGCCGGGCCGACCACGAGAAATCAAGCGGAGCATAGAACGTGACCAGGTCGGGATAGCTCGCTCGGGCCATCGCCAGCCCGGTCCGGGTCGAGGTCGAGATCACCGCTTCCCAACCCGGTCGACGCCGGGCCAGTTCTTGCAGGATCGGCTTGAGCAGGAGAACCTCGCCCACGCTCACCGCGTGGAACCAGACGCAAGGTCCGTCGCTGATCCGGTGCGGTGCCCGGCCGAGGAACTTCTCGCCCCACCCTTCACGGTACTTGCCGGTCGACAATGACCGAAAGAGGAGGATCGGCGAGCAGAGCATCAGGAGCGCCGCGTAGATCAGGTTGAGCAGACAAGGCATCAAGGGAATCCTTTCCCGAACCTCGAATCATCCGAACCGCCAAGGCTGCCCGTTGTCTCATGGAGTTGGGCTGGACCTGCCGATGGGCAAGGCCTGCCCAACCCCACGTTAGAGAATCCGCGAAATCTCAGAGCAAGCATCATGCCCTCGGACCGGCATTTCCGGCTCAATAGGACCAGAAGCAAGTCGCCCTCCTAGTTTCGACCAGCTCCCCGAACCGACTTGAGCGCTGAAGTCGGTTCTGCGGGATGTTGCTCAAGTCCCTTAGAATAAAGGTTTTAGGGTGAATCAACGCACAACCCCCCTGGAGGGTCCAAGGGGGTTTCGATCGTACTTCAGAAACCTTACACAAAATCGCGAAAAATCGCATTTCGCGTCAGAACACGTCGCCCGGGGTGCCTTGCTTCATGTGGCAGGCTTTGAATTTTTTACCAGACCCGCACGGACAGGGGTCATTCCGGCCGACTTTCTTGCCAAGGTTGCGGACCGGTTCGCGCTTGACCTCGGTCGGCGACTGGTTGGCCTCGATCGCCGCGTCCTGCGCGGCGCGGACGCCACCGGCGACGGCCGCGACCTCGGGTTCCGGAGCCCGGTGGATCGCCTGAGCCCGGTCAAGCTGCCAGCGCGAGCCGAGGTAAGACAGGAAGTCGGGGTCAAGCTGCTCCATCTTGAAGACGAGGTCGGTCACCTTGTCGGAAACGCCCGACCACATCTCCTCGAAGATCTTCATCCCTTCGCGCTTGTACTCGACCTTCGGGTCGACCTGCGCGTAACCTCGGAGCCCGACCGAGCTTCGGAGGTGGTCCATCGTCCGGAGGTGCTCCATCCAGCTCTGGTCGAGAATCTGGAGGACGAGGACTTTTTCCATCTCGCGCATCTCGGGCCGATGCTCGGCGTCGAGAGCGTCGACCAGCTTCCGGCGAGCCGCGTCGTAGCCGAGTTCGGTCAGCTCTTCAGCCGTGACCTTGGCGTCGAACTCGGTGTTGGCCCAGTCGGCCAGCTTGGCGATCTCAGGCGGATTTGGCGAACGGGTGCCCAAGCCGGATGCGAAAGCATCGTTGAGTTTTCCATCGAGTTCCGCCGCCAGCTTGCCGCCGGGATACTCACGGTGGGCGATTTCGAGCAGCATCGCCTCGATCTCGGGCCGGAGCTTCGAGCGAATCTCTTCGGGGTCGATGTAGACTCCGAACCGCTCGGTCGCCCAGGCGGCCAGGCCATCGCGGTCGTAGCGCGGGCTTTGCTGACCTTGTGAGCGTTCGGCCAGGAACTTGGTGAGGCCGACCCGGACCGGGAATTCGGCTTCCTTCCGGGCGTAAAGCTCGCGCGACTGGGTCTGAAGCTGCTTGACGATCTCGGCCCGGGGCTTGCCCGACCAGGTGGCGGGGTCGATCGCCACGCCGAACTTGTGGAACGCCCAGCCGCCCAGGGTCCGGTGGCCCCAGTCGTTGAGGAGGAACTCCTTGGCCGGTTCGAGGTCGACGCCCTGGATCGAGGCCGAGGCCTTCTCGTGAAGGAAGTCTTCGAGAGCGCGGCGGTCGAGGTCGACCTCGTCCTTCGTGAAGGTGGCGAACTTGCGAAGATCCTTGTCCTTCAGGCTGGTCCCGTAGCGGGCGTTGAACCAGGTGGCCAGCGCGACCCAGTTGAACTCGGTCGCCTCGGCGTCCTCGGGAAGATTCTCTTCCATCGCCTCGCGGATCTGGCTCCCGGCCTGCGATTCGGCCTCGCGTCGGGCTTCCTCGACGGCGTCCTCGAAGCTCTGCCCCTTGAACGAGCGCGGGTTCAGCTCGACGCCGAGCCGCTGACCCGCCCACTCGGCGAAGCTGGCCGGGCCGTAGTCGTCGGCCAGGAATCGGTCGGCGGCTTCCTTGATCTGATTGTCGATCATGTCGAGAATCAGATCCTTGGCCGGATCACCGTCGAGCAGTCGCTGGCGGGACGAGTAGACCCGCTTCCGCTGCTCGTCCATGACCTCGTCGTATTCGAGCAAGTTCTTACGCGAGTCGAAGTTGCGCTCTTCGACTTTCTTCTGCGCCCCTTCGATCCGGCGCGAGACCATCTTGCTCTCGATCGCTTCGCCCTCTTCCATGCCGAGCCGGGCGAGGACGTTGGAGACCCACTCGCCGGCGAACTTGCGCATCAGGTCGTCTTCAAGCGAGAGGAAGAACCGCGACGAGCCGGGGTCGCCTTGACGGCCCGAGCGGCCTCGGAGCTGGTTGTCGATCCGACGGCTTTCGTGCCGTTCGGTCCCGATGATGTGCAGGCCACCGAGCGCGGCCACTTCGCGCCCTTCGGCCTTCATCTCGGGTTCGTACTTGCCGACCGCTTCTTCCCAGACCTCCTTGGGAACTTCGAGCCGGGTCGGATAGAGCGGGCGGCCGTCGGCGTCCTTGAGATGCTTGAGGTCGGCCCAGGCCATGAATTCGGGGTTACCGCCGAGGATGATGTCGGTTCCTCGACCGGCCATGTTGGTGGCGATCGTGACCATCCCCTTCCGACCGGCCTGCGCGACGATCTCGGCTTCCGACTCGTGGAACTTCGCGTTCAGGACCTGGTGCTTGATCCCGTGGTTCTTGAGCATGTCGGAGATCAGCTCGGACCGCTCGATCGAGGTCGTGCCGACGAGGATCGGTCGACCGGTCTCGTGAACCTCGCGAAGTTCGCTGAGGATCGACTGGTATTTCTCGTGGTCGGTCCGGTAGATCACGTCGGCGTAGCTCTGGCGGGTCAGACCTCGGTTGGTCGGGATCGCCACGACGTCGAGCTTGTAGACCTTCCAGAACTCGTTGGCCTCGGTCATCGCCGTGCCGGTCATCCCCGAGAGCTTCTTGTAGAGCTTGAAGAAGTTCTGAAGGGTGATGGTGGCCAGCGTCTGGTTTTCTTCCTTGATCCGGACCCGTTCCTTGGCCTCGACGGCCTGGTGAAGACCGTCGGACCACTGGCGGCCGGTCATGAGTCGGCCGGTGAACTCGTCGACGATCACGATCTCGCCGTTCATGACGACGTAGTCGCGATCCTTCCGGTAGAGGTGGTGGGCCTTGAGCGAGTTATCGATCAGGTGCGGCCATTCCATGTTGCCGGGCGTGTAAAAGCTCTCGACCCCGGCGATCCGTTCCGCCTCGCGGACGCCGTCGTCGTTGAGGTGCGCGGTCCGCTCTTTCTCCTTGACCTCGAAGTGGGTCTTGTTCTTGAGGAGCCGGCTGATCCGGTCGGCCTCGGCATACTTCCGGACGTCGTCGAAGGCGGGACCGGAGATGATGAGCGGGGTTCGGGCCTCGTCGATGAGGATCGAATCGACCTCGTCGATGATCGCGTAGTTGAGCGTGCCCTGGGCTTGCAAGTCTTTCGAGGGCTTCATGTTATCGCGAAGATAATCGAAGCCGAACTCATTATTCGTGCCGTAGGTGATGTCGCGGCCGTAGATGTCCTGGCGTTCGCCCGAGTCCATTTCCGACTGGATCGCGCCGACGGTCAGGCCGAGGCCGTTGTAGAGCGGGCTCATCCATTCGGCGTCGCGGCGGGCGAGGTAGTCGTTCACGGTGATGACGTGGACGCCCTTGCCCTCCAGAGCATTGAGGTAGGCGGCCAGGGTGGCGACGAGTGTTTTTCCTTCACCGGTGACCATCTCGGCGATATTGCCGCCGTGCAGGACCATTCCG
>JAJYCH010000198.1 GCA_021778575.1 Planctomycetota bacterium | reverse complement strand
TCGGGCGGAAGGGGAAGGTGGTTCTGGCGAAGGCGTTTGGCAAGCGGTCGGTCGAGCCGATGGACGAGTTGATGACTCGTGACACCGTCTTCGACATGGCCAGCCTGACCAAGCCGGTCGCCACGGCGACCTCGGTCATGATCCTCCTCGAACGCGGCAAGATTCGCTTGAGTGATAAGATCGTTACCCATCTTCCCGAACTCAAGGGGAACGGTAAGGATTCGATCACCGTCGAGCAGCTTCTCCGCCACCGCGCCGGCTTGATCCCCGATAATCCGATCGGCGACTATGCCGATGGACCCGAAACCGCCTGGGAAAAGATCGGCGCTCTCAGTCCGCAGGAAACTCCCGGCGAACGATTCATTTACAGTGATGTAGGCTTCTTGATCCTCGGCCGGCTGGTCGAGAAAGTCTCGGGGCAGTCGCTCGACGAGTTTGCGCGCGGGGCGATTTTCGACCCGCTGGGTATGGTCGAGACCGGCTTCCGTCCCACCGGCGGACCCCTCGATGAGCCGACGCCGATCGCCCGGATCGCGCCGACCGAACGTGAAGGAACCCGGATGCTCCGCGGAGTGGTCCACGACCCGAGGTCGCGAGCGCTCGGCGGCGTGGCCGGTCACGCCGGGTTGTTCGCCACGGCCGACGACCTGGCGGTCTACGCGCAGATGCTCCTCGATGGCGGCAAGGGGCTCGATGGCAAGCGGGTGCTCTCGCCGTTGACCGTCCGAGCGATGACCGACGCCGGATCAACCCCCGAAGGCCAGCGCCGGGGGCTGGGCTGGGACGTCGAAACCTCGTATAGCTCGCCGAGAGGCAGCCTGTTCGGGCCGACCAGCTTCGGACACACCGGGTTCACCGGGACGAGCCTCTGGATCGATCCGGAGACCGAGACCTTCGTGATTCTGTTGACCAGCCGGCTCCATCCCGACGGTAAAGGGAACGGCCCGGGTGCCCTGCGACCCGAGATCGCCACGCTCGTGGCTTCGTCGATCATCGACGCGAACGCGAAGGTCTCGGAACGTGAAGTCGTGATGACCAAAGCCGTCGCTCCGAAAGAGCCGGCGCTCCGGCCGGTCGATTGCGGCGTTGATCTTCTCGCGCGTCGAGGGTTCCGCGAACTCCGGAACAAACGCGTCGGCCTGGTGACGAACCACACCGGGCGAACCAAGGCCGGAGTGTCGACGATCGACCTTCTGTTCGCCGCGCCCGCTGTCGAGCTGGTGGCCCTGTTCAGCCCCGAGCACGGGATTCGCGGGGCCGTCGATACCGAGGTGCCCGACGCCAAGGACGACAAGACCGGACTGCCGATCCAGAGCCTCTACGGCAAGAACCGCAAGCCCACCGCCGAGGCTCTGTCGGGCGTCGAGGTCCTGGTCTACGACATCCAGGATATCGGCGCGCGTTATTACACTTACATCAGCACGCTCGGATTGCTTCTCGAAGCCGCGAAAGAAAATCACATCCCGCTGATCGTGCTCGACCGCCCCAACCCGATCGGCGGCGTGGCCGTGGCGGGACCGGTCCGCGACCCCGATTTCGCCTCGTTCATCGCCCACCACGCGTTGCCGGTCCGCCACGGGATGACCGTCGGCGAGCTGGCCCGGATGTTCAACGCCGAACGATCGATCGGTGCCGACCTGACCGTGATCCCCTGCGAAGGCTGGCGGCGCACCGACCTTTTCGACCGCTCGGGCCTGGAATGGGTCAACCCCTCGCCCAACATGCGGAGCCTGACCGAGGCGCTGCTCTATCCCGGCGTCGGCCTGCTCGAAGCGAGCAACCTCGCCACCGGTCGGGGGACCGACACCCCGTTCGAGCGGATCGGAGCCCCGTGGATCGACGACCGGGCGTTCGCGAAAGCCTTGAACGAGGCGGCCTTGCCCGGAGTCCGATTCGTCCCCGTCCGGTTCTCGCCGACCGAACGACAGTATAAAGGGCAGGAGTGCAAAGGTGTGCAGATCACGATCACGGATTGGTCGGCCTTCGAGCCTGTTGACCTGGGGATCACGCTTGCCATCACCTTGAAGAGTCTTTATCCTCGCCAGTGGGAGCCGGCCGGGTTCTTGAAGATGCTCGCCGACCGCGATTCATACGAAACACTACTGGCCGGAGGAGACCTGGCCGCGATCCGGGCGACCTGGAGCAACGAGCTATCGGAGTTCTTGAAGGTCCGGGCGAAGTATTTGATTTATAAATAAATCTCGCAAATCACGCTCTGTAGGGTCCGCTGTGCGGACCGTGGTCGTCGATATCGACTCTGGTTTCCATCCGGAATCGTCTCTTCCATCGCACAAGGGACGGTCCGCACAGCGGACCCTACTTGCGTTTCATCCCGCGGAATCACGGAGGATGGTGGGGCTCGCTCAGGCTCGGCTCACCCTATACTGATGAAAATGTTCACAGCGCAATGCGTGCCTTCCCGGCTCCGGATTATCGTCTGGTGCTTGCTCCTGCCACTCGCGGCGATGGTCCACCCTGAAAGCTCGGCGAGGGCTCGGGCTCCTCGAATTGCCGCTCCCAAGAAATCCCCCAACATCTTGATCCTGATCGGCGACGACCACGCCGGGGGGACGCTCGGGATCGATGGCGACCCTCACCAGGCCACTCCTCGGCTTGATGCCCTGGCTCGACAAGGCGTGCGGTTCGACCGGGCATATTGCAACTCGCCGGTCTGCACCGCGAGCCGGGGGTCGTTCATCACCGGACGGTTGCCGCACGCGGTCGGCGTGACCCGGCTGCTGACCCCCCTGCCCGACGACGCGGTCACTCTCGGCGACTGGCTCGGCGACCTCGGCTACGACACCGCCGCGATCGGCAAGATGCACTTCAACGGTCGGTCCAAGCATGGTTTTGCCACGCGAATCGACTCGAACGACTGGTCCGACTGGCTCGACGCCCATCCCTTGGCCAATGGCGACCACCCCCGCCGCTGGCGGCCATTCCAGGACCCCGCCGCCGTCTGGCTCAATGCCTCGGGAAATTCGTATGGCTTGCCACTCGCGGCGATGGAATCCACCTATTTTGTCGATCATGCCGACAAGTTCATCAACCAACATAAAGACGCCTCAAAACCTTTCGCGCTGGTGGTCAGCTTCTACGAACCACACTCGCCGTTCAAATTTCCTCATGAGTGGAAGGGCCGCTTCCGGCCCGATCAGTTCGCCGCCCCGATGATTTCGGATCAGGACCGGATCGACCAGCCCAAGGTTTTCGCCAGCCTCAAAGCCGACGATTATCAAGGGATTCAGGCCAGTTATTACACGTCGATGAACTTTCTCGATCACCAGGTTGGCAAGGTTCTCGATGTTCTCGAAGCCTCGGGGCTGGCCGATGACACGATCGTCGTTTACTTTGGTGACAACGGCTACATGCTTGGCCAGCATGGTCGAGCGGAAAAGCATTGCTTTTATGAAAGCGCGGTCAAGGTTCCGCTGATCTTTCGCTGGCCGGGCCACTTGCCGGCCGATCGCCGGGTGCTCGACCTGGTCGAGCTGGTCGACATGATGCCGACGGTCCTCGAACTCGCCGGCCTACCGCTCCCGCCCGACTTGCACGGCCAGAGCCGGAACGGGCTGGTCCGGGGCGAGCCCGACGCGAAGGGGCGGGACGTGGTTGTCAGCGAGTATCTCGAAAACGAGGAGGCAATGGCCCGGTCGAGCCGCTATAAACTGATTGTCGGGTCCGGAGCCCGCCGAAGGCGCGACGGTTACGAGACAACCAATCCCACGCCCGGCCCGTATGAACGGCTTTACGACCTCGAAGCCGACCCGGCGGAGACCGTCAACCTCCGCGATCGTCCCGAACTCACCCCGGTCGTGACCGAACTGCGGGCAAAGCTCCTCGACCGGCTGATCACGACCCGAGGCTCAAGGATGCCGGTCCCCCCTGCCCTCTCACCGAGCGAGGCGCTGCGCTGGTGCCTGGTTCCGCAGGATTGAGGCGTCGTCGGAAATGGGTCGGGATTGTACAATCGTGGCGTGTCGCGATGGGCGGCGCTTCGAGTGGCAATGGCTCGGTGACTCGATGAGACTCTGGAACCTGGTACTGGCGATTCTGGTGATCGGAGTGATCCTGGGGATCGCGCGCGACGAGGTCGGCCGGGTCGCGGTGATCATCTTCTTCACCGGCCTGGGAACGATCGTCGCCGGTCTGACGGCGATCATGACGCTGTTCCAGACGGTCGGGGCGATCGGCGAATCAAGAAGCCTGGGAACCTGCATCGAGGCCCTGGCGGCGACGGCGGTCGTGCTGATGGTCGGCTCGGCCACGATGCTGGGCGTCATGTTCGGCGGCGGGTTGCTGATCCAGTGGGCGATTCCCTAGAGGTACGTGTCAGAACGGGGAGATTCTTCGGTAAAAGGCTCACGGTTAATAGCCATGACGCATAAGAAACTCCCGGACATTCTTCTCGGCGAGGATCTCCTGCTCGTCCGCGTACTGCCTGGCCCAGGCCGCCTTGGGTGATTTACTCATCAAAAAAAACATCGGCCAGAAGACCTCGAATCGCCAGCATTCGCTCCGCTGGCGACAACGCGCGGAATCGTGCCACGTCTTCGAGGATCACCTCAGTCTCGCTGGGGAACTTGACGGGAAGGTCCATGCTCGTCTCCTGTGTCGAAGCGGCTTTTCTGGCAATATAACAGATCGGCGATCGCGGCGATGGAGTCAAGATCGACGGCGAAACCACGACGGACTGATTCCGGTCACTGGATCGCGCCTTCAGGCCAATCCGCTTTTTACCTGGTCGTTGAAGGTTTCGCGGGCGTGAACGCCCGGGACAGGGAAAATCAGTCCATGCGTGACCGAGTTGTTGTCCTCGATCGTCGTCCGCGACTTCGGAAGCTCAAGCTCTGGCACCTGGTCGTTGGCGTGGTTGTCGCGTCGTTGGTCTTCGGCGGGATCAAGGCTCTGGCACGACCTTCGGATTCGTCGTGGTCGGGGATGGTTCTCAGTTTCGTCGCCGTCTGGATTCTGTCCTGTTCGGTGCTGATCTTCATCAGCATCGGGACCAGGCTGGGAAACCTGGCGGCGCGAGGTCCGATGAGCCGGGGGATCGACCGTGGTGGGGTCGTTGGCTTCGTTTTCTGGTTGGTCGGATTGGGCCTGAACCTGGCGATCACACTGGGAATGACGGCCCTCGGGATCGCCTTGATTTTGAACCTCTTTCTCTTACTCTTCAGAAACGCCGGGTAGCGCGGGAGCACGGTCCGGGACATTGTTATCTTCGATTTTCACGTTGTCCCACGTCGATTCGTAAGCTGGGTCGAGTGCAACGAGCCCCACCATGAATGCGTGGTGGGGCTCATTCAGGCTCGACCCACCCTACGGCTCGGCAGGCCCCCCCCAGAAAATCCGGGCAGACCCCACTCGATCGGCGAGTCAATCCGGCTGGCCAGAGGGGTGGTCGACCGGGTAGTTTGATGGAGCGACTGAAGGACCGTCGCCCTTCGCCCGGTTTACCAGGACTCCCATGCCATGGCCTCGACCGTTTACGTTCCCGAGAATTTCACCCATCGCTGGTTGCCGAACGAGGCTGAATTCAAGACCTGGGATCAGATCGAGCCGTGGTACCGGCAGCTTCTCGGTCGGCCGATCGAGTCGCCCGAGGATCTCGAAGCGTGGTTGTTCGACCTCGGCGAGCTGAGCGGCGCGGTCTCCGAGGAAGGGGTCCGGCGGTACGTCGCCATGACCTGCCAGACCGACGACCCCGAGCGCGAGGCCGCACACCTGGCCTTCGTCCGCGATATCGAGCCGAAACTCAAGCCGCTGCTCAACGAGATCCGCAACCGCTATCTCGACTCGCCGCATCGCTCGGGACTCTCGAAGGAGCGCTACCACGTCTTCGATCGCGCTCAGGAGAACCGCCGGACGCTCTATCGCGAGGCGAATATCCCCCGCGAAACCGCGCTGGCCGAACTCGACCAGCAATATCAGAAGATCATCGGCGCGATGACGGTGACTTTTCAGGGTCAGGAGCGGACCCCGTCGCAGATGGCCCCGTTTCTCGAAGAGACCGACCGCTCGCTCCGTCAGGAAGCCTGGGAACTGGTCGCCGCCCGGCGCCTGGTCGATCGCGACGCGATTGACGACCTGTTCGACCGGATGATCGAGCTCCGTCAGGAGATCGCCAAGGAGGCCGGGTTCGCCAGCTTCACCGAGTACGCTTACCGACACCGCGAACGGTTCGACTACGGCGTGCCCGAGGCCGTGGCGTTCCAGGACGCGATCGCCGAGGTCGTCGTCCCGCTCGCCCGTCGGCTCCAGGAGGAGCGACGATCGGCTCTGGGCGTCCCCCATCTCCGTCCCTGGGACGTCTCGGTCGACCCGCTCGGCCGGCCACCGCTCCGACCGTTCGACCAGGTCGAAAAGCTGGCCGAAGGGACCGAGGCGATCTTCTCGGACGTTGACCCGGAACTTGGTGCCCAGTTCGCCTATCTCCGTCAAAATCAGTTGCTCGACCTTGCCAACCGCAAAGGGAAGGCGCCGGGCGGATATCAGACAACGCTCGAAGACGACCGGTTACCGTTCATCTTCATGAACGCGGTGGGAGTCGACGGCGATGTCCGGACGCTCCTGCACGAAGGGGGGCACGCCTTTCACGCCCTGGCCAGCCGGGGTGAGCCCTTGGCGGCCTACCGCGAGAGCCCGATCGAGTTCTGCGAAGTCGCCTCGATGTCGATGGAGCTGCTCGGAGCCCGGAACCTCTCGCTGTTCTACAACGAGGACGACGCCAACCGGTCGTACCGGCAGCTTCTCGAAGGGATCGTCACCATCCTTCCCTGGATCGCCACGGTCGACGCCTTTCAGCACTGGATCTACGCCCATCCCGGCCACAGCCGCGACGACCGACGGGCCGCCTGGAACGCGCTGCTCGACCGCTTCGGCGGCACGGTCGACTGGTCGGGCCTGGAGGACGCCCGGTCCAATGGCTGGCACCGTCAGCTCCATATCTTCTTGTATCCGTTCTATTACATTGAATACGGGATCGCGCAGCTCGGTGCGTTGCAAATCTGGCGGCGGAGCCTGGTCGACCGGCCGGGGGCCGTGGCCGACTATCGCAAGGCCCTGGCGATCGGCGGCGCCCGGCCGCTCCCCGAACTGTTCGCCGCCGCCGGCGCGAAGTTCGAGTTCACCAAGTCCAGCCTCGAACCGCTAATGGACGCCATCGGTCGCGAACTCGATCAGCTCAAGCCCTGAAGCGATCATTCCCGGCGATCGAGAAGAGATCGGCGGGGTGACAGCGGTCTCCGGTCAACCGGAACCGCGGTTTCACGCGATGGCCATCAGCCGGGGTTTCGGAGTAACGAACCCCGGACAACCCTTCTCCTTCGGCGAGCTTGGCGATTCCATTCGCCGGATTTCGTCTCAATGCATTGACCATCCCGGAATTCGTTTTGAGCCATCCTGAAAACGAAAACGGGCCGATCGAATGAATCGATCGGCCCGTTTCGTGAATTTTGCCCGGCTGATTTCGCCAATCAGACCAGTTCTTTGAGCGACTTCAGGAGGATCGGCTTGATCGCCTTGCGGGCGGGTTTGGCCTTGGTCATCATCGGCTCTTTGGTGAACGGGTTGATGCTCGGCCGGGCCTTGGTGGCGGGCTTGTCGACGATCTTCAGCTTGAGCAGGCCGGGAACGACGAAGATCCCCGGGCCTTTCTTGCCGAGGTCCTTGGCGATCAGCTCGCTCAACGCCTCGAAGACCTCGGAGACCTGCTTCTTGGACAGCTTGGTCTTCTCGGCAAGCGCGGCGAAGATCTCGGACTTGGTCGCCTGCTTGGG
>JAJYCH010000197.1 GCA_021778575.1 Planctomycetota bacterium | reverse complement strand
TGGCCCAAATACGAGCCGGTGATTATCTGGGAAGTCGAGGTTGAGGGGATGTAGTTTGGCACCAACGATTGTCGCGAGGGAGTCGGTCGTTATCGTTCGCGTTTTGTTTGTCACGCACGCCTGCTGCTTCGACACCACCAATGGTGCCTCGGTCGCCAATCGCACGTTGGCTCGAGTCTTGGCCCGAAATGGTTGCGAAGTCGAGGTGCTCACCGGATCATATGGACCCCATGACCGAGAGCTTGATTCATCCGGACGACCCAGTGCCGTTTCAGCTGAAGATTGGTCCGAGGCAATTTTGTCACTCGGTTTGGGCGGAGCGTCCGCTCTCACGCCGCGTCATTGCCGGCTCAGAGATCGTGGTGTGCCGACCACGTTGCATCAGCCTTCTCTTGCGTCTCAGGATCAACCCGACGAATTGGAGGCTGTCGAATTTTTACACCTATTTGATGAAATTGTAATCCGGTTTCGTCCGGACGTTCTTGTGGGCTACGGCGGTGATCCAATCGCCCTCGCTACTTTCTCCCGAGCGCGAAATCTCGGCATCTCGACCGTATTCTCGCTTCACAACTTTCATTACCATGGCGTCACTCCATTTAAACACGTGGATTCAGTGATTGTAGCTTCTCGCTTCTCCGCTCGATATTATTGCGAGGCCCTTTGCCTCGACTGTGTCAACTTTCCCCATCTCCTCGACATACACCGGTCCAACGAAAACACAAAAACTTACCTGACTTTCGTAAATCCTTCGATCGAAAAAGGCGTCTACCCCTTCGCCCGGATCGCCGACGAACTGGGTAGGCGTCGTCCTGATATTCCGATCCTTGTGGTCGAGAGCCGAGGGACCGAGGCGACCGTTGCCGCTTGCGGGCTGGAGCTTCGCGAGCATGGCAATGTCTTCTTCATGGCTCATACGTCCGACCCTCGCGAATTCTGGGGCGTGACCAGGGTCTGTCTCTTGCCGTCGGTCTGGTGGGAAAATCAGCCGTTGGTTGCGGTCGAGGCGATGATCAATGGGATTCCGGTGATCGGGTCGGATCGCGGGGGGATTCCCGAAACTCTGGGTGATGCCGGGATCATCCTCCCTTTGCCCGACCGGATCACTCAGGCGACCCGGATGCTTCCAACGTCCGAGGAAGTCGAGCCCTGGGTCCAGGCCGTCATCCGGCTCTGGGATGACACCGAGTATTACGAGGAACAGCGCCGGCGGGCGCTGGTCGAGGCTCGACGGTGGGACCCGGAGGTCGTGGGGCCTCAATATGTCGAATTCTTCAAGAATCTCAAAGCCGGTCCGAAGCCGAAGCCGAGCCTCCCGCCGGGTCGGGCCAAGGCGGTGGTCCTGGTCCCTCACCTGAACGGGATCGACTGGGAGTGCGAGCAGTCGCTCCGGAAGCTCGAAGAAGAGGGGGTTCGGGTCGTCCGTTCGGGAGGCTCGTCGTCGATCGACGTGGCCCGCAACCGGCTGGCTTCGGAGGCGCTCCACGACGGAGCCGAGTCGATCTTCTTCATCGACTCCGACCTCGGCTTCGACCCGCTCGACGCGCTTCGGTTGCTCGCCCGGCCCGAGCCGGTCGTTTCGGGCGTCTACGCCAAGAAAAGCCGGGGAGAATTCGCCAGCATCTTCGCCGATGGAGTCAACGAGGTTGTCTTCGGGGCTCACGCCTTCGGGCTCCATCCGCTCAAGTATGCGGCGACCGGTTTCTTGAGGATCAAGGCAACGGTTCTTCGTAAAATGATCGATGAGTTGGGTTTGCCGCTTTGCAATCGGAAATGGGGACGGGGGACTCTGGCACTATGGCCGATACCCGTTCAGTTGGGAGGACGCCGGGGCCGACTCGAAACGGTTCGCGACGTTCAACTATCGGCTCAATCGCTGAATCCGTGAGTGCATTCATGGTCTTGAGAGTGTGGGTTGGCGAAGAGTCGGGCTTGTCTTTTCCATGAATTTCGCAAAAATGACGTCAGTAACCACGGACGGGATTGATCGCCCATCTTGCCAGGCCGGTTTTCGCTTCCGGCGATTGTCGAGGTCTCGCAAGAACGGGCTGCAAGGAGCTTCACCGGATGTCCGTTGCCCCGCTCCCGCTGGATCTCGCCGACGAACCGGGCTCATCCACGACCCCCTCGCCGGTTCGCAAAATTGGCGAGCAGGTGCTCAACGCGGTGACGGAAGTTGGTGATCTGACGATTTTCTGTGGACTGACGATGAGCTGGCTGTTCTCTCGACGGCCGAAGTGGTCGGTTCTCGTTCCCAGCTTTTACGCCATCGGCGTCCAGAGTGTGCCGGTGGTGGCGATCACCGGGACGTTCATCGGCATGGTTCTGGCCGTTCAGGCGTACAGCCAGTTCGAGATGATGGGGCTGGCGACCCGGCTGGGCTCGGTGATCAATATCTCGCTGGTGAAGGAGCTGGGGCCGGTCCTGGCGGCGACGATGCTTGCCGGTCGGGTGGGGTCGTCGATGGCCGCCGAACTCGGGACGATGCGCGTGACCGAGCAGATCGACGCGATCTCGGCACTGGGGACCAACCCGATCAACTACCTGGTGGTCCCTCGGTTTCTCGCCTGCGTTCTGTTGATTCCCCTGTTAACCCTGATGGCGGACTTCATGGGCGTGATCGGCGGGGCGGTGGTGAGCACCCAGTTATTGAAGGTCGACTCGTTCTATTACTGGTATCATTCGCGACAGTATGTCGGCTCGCTCGACCTTCTGGCCGGAGTCTTCAAGAGTTACTTTTTCGGGTCGGCAATTGCCTTGATCAGTTGTCACCGCGGGTTTCACTCAAAGGCCGGTGCCGAAGGGGTGGGCAAGGCAGCGACCGAGGCGTTTGTTTATTCGTTCATCGCGATTCTGGTCATCGACTTCATCATCGGGATCTTCTGGAACGCGGTCTATTACGCCATCTGGCCCAACGCCACGGGTCTTTTATGAGCAAAGGCCCGGCCATGAGCCCGTCGACCCGGCAAGCGACGCATAACGGTCCGATCATTGAACTCGAAGGGGTCTCGATCGGGTTCCGCCAGCAAGCCGTCTTGCGTGATATTACCCTGCGGATCGAGCGCGGCCAGACCGTCTGCATCATTGGCGAGAGCGGCTGCGGCAAGACCGTCATGCTCAAGCTGATGATCGGCTTGCTCCGACCGAACAGCGGGATTGTTCGCTTCGACGGGAGCGACCTCTCAACCCTGAATGAGGCCGAGATGGTCAAGGTCCGGCTCCGGTTCGGCTTCCTGTTCCAGAGCGCGGCGCTTTTTGACAGCCTGACGATCTTCGACAACGTCGCGTTCGGCCCCCGCGAGCATAACCTTTATCCCCGCGAGGAACTCGACCACGTTGTCGCCGATCGGCTTCAAGAGGTTGGTTTGCCGCTCGGCCTGGAGTCGAAGAAGCCCGCCGAACTCTCCGGCGGTCAGCGCAAGCGCGTCGGATTGGCCCGGGCGCTGGCGCTCAACCCCGAGGTGATGCTCTACGACGAGCCGACCACCGGACTTGACCCGATCATGACCGACGTGATCAACGAGCTGATCCTCCAGACCAAGCGGACCAAGAAAGCCACCGGGGTCGTCGTCACTCACGAGATGAAGACGGTCATCAAGGTGGCCGACCGCGTCGTGATGTTGTATCCTCTGGCCCGACTTCGGTCCGACGAACCTCAGATGATCTTCGACGGCCCCCCTGAAGCCCTCGAAGACCACGAAGACAAGCGAATTCGCCAGTTTGTCCGGGGTGAAGCAGGTGAACGTCTCCGAGAGATGAGCCAGGAACGAGTCGATCCCGCCCCGGCGCGGGATTCGCCTTGAATCGAGGGCTTCAAGCCATGTCCCAGGCGAACACACGAATCCGTTTCTCTCTGATTTGATCCCCCCGTTGTCGAGAAAACGACTTAACCGAAGAGGCTGGTCATGAACGAGCGAGTCATGCAATTCCGGATCGGCATGTTCGTGATCGTGGCCGGTCTGGTCCTCACGATGCTGATTGTCTGGTTCGGCGAGTCGCCGTCCCTGTTCCGCGACCATGCCTACGTCAAGGTTCGCTACCGAGAGGCTCCGGGAGTTGCCGAGGGGATTACCGTCCGGAAGTCCGGGATCAGGATCGGCGAGGTCACGTCGATCAACTTTGATGAGAATCCCGATCACCCCGACGGAGTGATCGTCGTCCTCTCGATCGAGCGCAAATTCAAGATTCGCGAGGGCTCCGTCGCCAGGATCAGCCGGTCGTTGATTGGCGATGTGGGGATCGACATGCTCCCCGGCTCGAAGAACGAGGTCCTCAAGCTTGGAGAGACTCCGGCCAATGCCCCCGAGATCCTGGGCGACGTGACGCCCGACCCGTCCAAGGCGCTCGCCGCCGCGACGGCCGCGTTTGAGAAAGTCGGCGGGACCTTGAACGCGATCGAGACGGCGGCGAAGGGGTTCGCCGAGGTCGCCAAGAAGGCCGAGCACCTTGACGAGTTCATCGCAACCATCGACGACACCGGCAAGAATATCTCGAAGGCCGCCAAGGGGATCGACCGGGTCATCGCCGAGAACGAAGACAACCTGAAGCCGGCCATCACCAACCTCCGCCAGTTCAGCGACAAGATGGCCTCGGCGTTCGACCCCGACACCGTCGCCCGCTTCAAGGCCACGATGGATCGGCTCTCGTCCGTCTCCTCGAAGCTCGACGCCGGCTTGACCGAGCTTCGACCGGTCCTCGCCGACCTTGGCGCTCCGGCCGGCAAGACCGTACCCACGACTAACATCGGTCAATCGATGCTCTGGCTGAACCGGATCACCGGCAATCTTAACCTTCTGACCAATCACTTATCTGACGGCAAGGGGAATCTGAATCCCAACGGGAGCCTGCAACGTCTGGTCACCAACCCCGAACTGTTCGATAATCTGAACAAGCTGGCCATCGCAGCCAACGAGGTGGTCAGCCTGGTCCGTCCCGCGATCAAGTCGCTGGGAGTCTTTGCCGATAAGATCGCCCGGGACCCCGCGGCGATCGGTCGAGGGGTCCTTCAGCGCTAGAGATCTCCGATCCGCCCGGCCGATTGACAAGATCGAGCGGGGATTGCGATGGCCCGAGCTTTGGGCGATCATGTCAACGGAGGTTCATCCCCGAGGTATCTTCATGGCGATTCAGTCGACCGACGCTGGAACACGATATCGAACCGTATCGCTCGTGATTCTGGCCGTCTTCACGACCATCGCCGCGCTCTACCTGCTCCGGTCGATCCTGATTCCGATTACCCTCGCGCTGGTTCTGGCCTGTGTCCTCTCGCCGGTGACCCGGTATCTCCGCCGCCTCTTCCCGCTCAGCTCGACCGGGGCGGCGGCCGTGCTGTTTCTGTTGACCTCGCTCTTTGGGCTCTACCTGGCCACCATCACCGCCGAGAGCCTGGTCCAGGCAACGACCAGCCTGCCGCAAGACATCGCCATCCTCTCGGGCCAGGCGAGCCGACATATTTCCGAGCTTTTGCGCGATAAACCGTCGCTTCGCTTTATCCTGCCCGAGCCCGGAACGATCGACAAGCTCGGCGATCGCAATAGCATGCTCCTCTATCAAAGCCTGACCTATGGCCTGGCCGATCTCACCGGCTGGGTGGCTCAAGGGTTGATCGTCCTGATCCTGGTTCTGTTTCTCCTGGCCGAGAGCGAGATGCTCACGCCGAAGGTGATCCGATTCTTCGCCCGGACACCCGGCGACGCGGCGGCGTCGGAACAGACTCTCAAAGATCTGACGCGGCAAATTCGTAGTTTTCTCGTTGCCCGGACGCTGATCAACCTCGGGCTGGGGCTGGTGTTCGCTTGCTTCCTCTGGCAGTTCAAGGTCCGGTTTCCGTTCGCGCTGGGACTGTTTGCCGGGGTGACGAACTTCGTTCCTTATGTGGGCCAGCTCCTTGGCGGCGGGCTGCCTTGCCTGGTCACGCTCGCCCAGTCCGAATCGCTGGGCAATGCCTTCATCGTGGCCTCGGTCTACCTGGCCCTGGTGACGATCGAGGGGTATGTCGTCACGCCGTTCGTGCTCGGCCGGTCGCTCGACCTCAACGGGACGGTGATCCTGATTGCCTGTCTGTTCTGGGGATTTCTCTGGGGTCTGGTCGGCCTGATCCTGGCCATGCCGATCACCGCTTGCCTGAAGCTGGTTTGCCAGAACATCCCCGAACTCCACCGCTGGGCCGACCTGATGAGCCGCGACTGGCAACCCCCGGCGACGATTTCGGAGGAGAGCGGTCCCACGATCTGACCCGAGCCGATGCATCGACACCAGGCGAAACCATGACCCACTCAACCCGCCGCGTCTTCCTTGAAGCGACCGGAGCCTCAGCCGCGCTGGTGGGGCTGGGACCAATGGCTCAGGGGGCTCAATCTCCCGGTCGCCGTCCGAAGATCGCGGCGATCGTCACGGCCTATCATTATCTCTCTCACGCTTACCATATCGTCGGTCGCTTCCTCGACGGCTTTGATCTCCATGACGGTCAGCCGATCCATCGACCCGATTTCGAGGTCGCCAGCCTGTTCATCGAACAGACCCCAGCCAATGACCTGGGCCGCGACAAGGCCCGGCGACACGATGTCCGGCTCAGTCCCACCGTCGCCGACGCCTTGACTCTCGGAACCGGCAAACCGGCCGTCGATGCCGTGCTGCTGATCGCCGAGCATGGCGAGTATCCGCTCAACACCAAGCTCCAGAAGCTCTATCCTCGCGGAAAACTGTTCCGGGAAGTCCTGGAAGTTCTCCGGACGTCGGGAGCGAGCGTCCCGATTTTTATCGACAAGCATCTGTCATACGAAGCCGGCGAAGCCCGACAGATGGTTGACGCCGCGCGAGACGCCCGGATTCCGCTGATGGCCGGGTCGAGCCTCCCGGTCACCTGGCGACTCCCTGAACTCGAAGTTCCGCTCGGCCTGAACTGGGCCGAGGCGGTCGTCGCCTCGCGCGGCGAGATCGAGATCTTCGGTTTTCACGCCCTCGAATCGCTCCAGTGCATGGTCGAACGGCGGAACCGTCAAGGAAAATCGCAAGGGGTCGCCGCCGTCACCTGCCTGGAAGGTGAGGCCGTCTGGGCCGCCCAGGCGAACGGGGTCTGGTCGGGCGACCTTCTCCAGGCGGCCTTGAAGCGAAGTCATACGCTCAATCCGGGCGATCTCCGCCAGAACACCCAGGATTTCGTCCCACCGCCCAATCGGCCGACGTTTCTGGCCCGACCCATCGCGTTCGTCGTCGAGTATGTCGACGGTTTTCGAGGCACCGCGCTGATTCTCAACGGGCATGTTGACGACACGACGGTTGCCGCCCGGCTCGATCGACCGAATCAACCGGTGGTTTCGACGCTCCTCTATCTCCCTGCGCCTCCCGGTGCTCGCTTTTTCGATCCGTTGGTGCTCCGGATCGAGGATTTTTTCCGGACCGGGCGTCCGCCCTATCCGGTCGAGCGAACTCTGCTGACGGGCGGGATGCTCGACGCCTTGCTCCAGAGTCGGCTTGATGGGGGCCGACGGATCGAGACTCCGGAACTGTCGGCGATCGATTATCAGGCCCCGGCCGACTCCGGTTTCATCCGGTCGCCGCTGGGCGGTTGATCTTTCGATCGACCGACGCCCCTTGATCCCGGAGCATAATAAGATGACGGCCTCGGTCGATGGTGGGCCGAGGATACGGGACGACGCTTGATGCCAAACGCCGACGATTTGCCGGACGCCTCGACTCACGACCCCTACTCGGCGCTCCGGTTGCCGCACTACCGGCGGTTTCTTCTGGGCGGGATCTTCGCCACGATCGTCACCAAGTTCCAGGTTGTGGCCCTGGGCTGGGAACTGTACGACCGGACGCA
>JAJYCH010000196.1 GCA_021778575.1 Planctomycetota bacterium | reverse complement strand
GTTCAGGATGTCGGCGGTGGTGGCGAAGAGGTCGGTAAGGCAGACGGTGTGATCGTAGGTGCTGCCGGCTTTCACCCGGGCGGGCCAGCGGACGATGTAAGGGACGCGGTGACCGCCTTCGAAGATGTCCGCCTTGTGCCCGCGAAAGACGTGACTGGGGTTGTGACCCTTGGCGAGCAAATCGGGGAAGTCCGCCTGATTAGAGCAGCCGTTATCGCTGGTGAAGATCAGCA
Source organism: Planctomycetota bacterium (assembly GCA_021778575.1). GTDB lineage: Bacteria > Planctomycetota > Planctomycetia > Isosphaerales > Isosphaeraceae > Tundrisphaera. The sequence continues at coordinate 7,590 of JAJYCH010000196.1, read as the reverse complement.
AGGTATTTTCGGCCAGTTTGTTCCGGTCGAGCGCCGCCATTACCTCGCCGACCGACCAATCCAGTTCGACGATCGCGTCACCCCGGAGGCCGTGCTCGCTCTTGCCTCGAAACCGAGGATGAGGGAACCGGGGGACGTGGGCGTCGTGGGTCGCGAAATAGAGGAAGAACGGCTTCGACGCGTTCCGGTCGATGAACCCGACGGCCTCGCGGGTGATCACGTCGGCGATGTCCTCATCCTTCCAGCGGGCCGCCTTGCCGCCGGTCATGAATCCGATCCGGCTGATCCCGTTGACGATCGTCGCGTCGTGACCGTGGCTGGGCTTCTGGTTGAACAGGAGTTCGGGATGCTCGGCCCCGGTCGGTTCGTCGCCCACTTTTTGACCATACGAGACCTGGATCGGATCGGACGGGTCGAGGCCCACCACTCGGCCGTTCTTGACGTAAACGCAAGGAGTCCGGTCCCCCGTCGCCGGGATCAGGAACGACTCGTCGAAGCCGATTTCCTTCGGACCCGGCGTGATTTCGGCGTTATAGTCGGGAACTTTCGCTCCGAGCCCGAGATGCCACTTGCCGACCACCCCGGTGGAATAGCCTGCCTGTTTCAGGAGCTTCGGCACCGTCAACCGATCGAGCGGAATCGCCAGCGGAGCGACCCCGCTCAAGATCCCCCGTGCCGCCTCGTGCCGCCAGGCATACTGTCCGGTCAACAAGGCATAGCGAGTCGGCGTGCAGACCGACGACGCCGAGTGGGCGTCGGTAAACCGCATCCCCTGGGTTGCGAGCTTGTCGAGGTTCGGCGTCCGGACCTTCGTCGCCCCGTAGCACGACAGGTCACCATAGCCAATGTCATCGCCCAGGATCACGACGATGTTGGGACGCGACCGATCTGCCTGAGCCTGAGTGGGCGAATCGAACCCAACCAGCAAACCGATCACGACGAGAACCATGCGGACTCGCATCGAACAGACTCCAACGCTCGCGGCGAAGACTGGCGTTAACATCACGGAACTTCAGAGTAACGTCCCGTCGTGGCCAGTCAACCGAGTGGGGAGGGAGCCGAGCCGACTTTCCGGCTCAACGTGCTCCGGCCAGCGCCGTCGGACTCATTGCCTCGACGTTCCACTCGAACTCTGCGGTGAAGGGCTTCCACCAGGCGGCGACTCCGCCGACCCCCACGTGCCTTCCCAACCCTCCGGCCGATGGCGGATCAATCGCGTAGGTCAGCTTGTAGGTGCCGGGCTTCGGCAGCGCGATGTTCGCCCCGTAATGGAGCCCGTCCGAGGCGATCATCGGCGAGAATTCGCCGCTATCGATCGCCGGGCCACCCGAGGCGGGCGTGATCGCGTATTTTACCTTCAGGTACGGAATGAACTCGTCCTTGGCGAAGCCGTTGGGGTTTTCGCCGAGCGAACGGATATCGGCTTCGAGATGGATCAGGTCGGAAGGGCCGGCCGACATCCCATCCATCGTCACCCCCGGCAGCCAGACGGCGGCGACCTGAACATGGTTCCGCGACACCGGCTCGCCGATCGGATATTCGCGAGGACCAGCCTGGGGGAGAACAGGTTCCGCGACGACGGCGGGCGCGGGCTCGCCGGTTTTCCCTTTGTCCGTCGGTCGATCGGGCTGGAAATTGAAATAGAGGATCGCGGCCGCTCCCAGAGCGATCATTCCCGCGACGAACGGTCCCGTCCACGACCTGTTCATGACTCAACTCCCTCGCAACGACCGACCGGAAAAAACGAACCCAACCGCACTCGATCAAACCCCGACACCCACCGTCGGTGGCGGCACGCCCACCTTGGCCACCGGCTTCGCGGGCGAACCCGGCAAGACGAAGGCGAGGACCGCTCCCAGGATCAGGAGCCCTTGAATCGAGAGAGCCTGGACGTTGGGATGAAAACCGAGCGCCGGGAGACCCGAACCGAGCCAGGTCAGCGGAGTCGTCTTGATGTACGCGGCATTTTGCAGCTCGTAGACCCCGTTACCGGCGAAGACCACCGCCATCGCGAAGAGAATGTAGCCGGTCACCTGGAAGAACGGCCGGAGCGGCAGTTTCACGCTCGTCTTGCGGATCAGGACCGCGATCGCCGCCAGACCCAGCAGACCGACGGCCAGGCCCACCGCCAGGCCGACCAGGCCGGGGGTCGATCCCCCCTGCCCCGAGATCATCGCCTGATAGAGGAGAGCCGTCTCGGCCCCTTCGCGATAAACCGCCAGGAACGCCGTCAGCCCCAGCGTCCAGAGTCCGCCGACTTTCGCGCCGGCACTGATCCGACTCTTGAGGAAGTCGGCCCAGCGCTTGGCCTGCGTCTGCGAGATCAACCAGTAACTGACGTAGAACAGGACCCCCGCCGCCGCCATCATGACCGCCCCTTCGACAACCTCACGGGTCCGCCCCTGCGCCGAGGCGACCAGCAGGTTCAGGCCGACCGCGGTCAGGAGACTCGCGACGACCGCCACGCCAATCCCCCAGCGAATCGCCCCCAATGCCTTCGGCTGTCCAGCCTTGGCAACCAGGGCCACCAGCATCGTCAGAAGCAGGATGACCTCGACCCCTTCGCGAAGAATCGTCATCAGCGAGGCGAAGAACGCCAGGCTGAACGAGACATCGGCACAACGATCGAGAGCCGCCTTGACGTCCGACTGCAAACCAGCCAGATCGGTCACCAGCTCGGACCCCTTCAAGCCCGATCCGATCTTGCCCCGGATCGTGTTGAACTTCGCTTCGAGCGGAGCCACTTCCTGGGGACGACGGACGTTGAGAAGTCGTTCGAGCGGCTCGAAATCGCTGAAATAGGCGTCGGTCATCAGCGAGGCGGCTTCGGCCGACATCCCGCGATCCGCCTGATCCTGAACCGTGGCGAACGAACCCGCGAGCGCCTTCAACTGCGTGGCTTGTTCCGAAACCCCCGGAACGGCCACGACCTCGGTCTTTTGCGTCGCCTTGCTCACGTCGCGCCGGTCGAAGATCCGCGCGGCCTTGAGGTCGTTCGACGCCTTGACGAGGTCGAGGATCAATTTCGTCGACCGCGACCCCAGTTCGCCGGCCGGCGACTTACCGTCCGCGACCGCCTTGATCGCCGAGCGGAACTGGAGGAACTGCCCTTCGATCGTTCCGGCCCGTTCGAAGCCAAGGTGGCGACGAACGGCGGTTTCCATCTCGGACGTCTCGAATTCGCCCCAGTACGCATCCTCGGCCAGTTTCCGGGCCTTGACGACCCCGCCGGGCTTCTTGAGCGTCTCGCGAGACTCGGCCAGCAAGACGCTGATCCGGTCGATCACCTCGGGCCAGGCCCGAACCGGAGCGGCGACATTCGAGGCCGCGACGACCGGATAACCCTGAAGCGTGATCGTCCCGAGGTCAACCGGTTCGTTATCCTTGATCTCGATCTCACGACGGAGCGGCTCGCCCATCTCGTGCCAGGCGTTCAGGACGTAGCGACCGGGGGGGACATCGACGAACTTGAACGTCCCGCCCCCCTTGCAGACCTTGGCCCAGGGCGAGCCCGAGACGACGATGTAACCCCGCATGTGGCTATGAATGTCGCAGACCAGGCGGATCAGCCCGGGCTTGCGAGGCACGAATTCGACGGGTACGTTGGGAGCCATGCTCTGATTGAACGCGTAGTCGCTCAGGATATGGACGTTGTGCGACTCGGCATCCTGGTTGGTGAACTGGATCGTCTGGCCCGCCTGGACCGCCGCGACCCTGGGCTCGAACTGAAGCCCATGCTGGTTGATCTTCAGGGCGATCGAGGCCGGGCCGGAGCGAACCGGAACGACGGCGCCGGGTTCGACGGGTTCAAGGCTCACCACGGCCGGGCTCACGCTCGGCGAACAGGTGTCGGGCATCTCCACACGCCCCTTGACCTCGCCGGCCGAGACCGACGATGGGGCCAGGAGCAGTAAGCCGACCATCACCAGGGATCGCGACATGTAGCGTTCCATCGGGGTCGAAGATCTCTTGGGGCAGGTTGAGGCGGGGCTTCGATCAATTGAGATTCAATCTCAATAGCTAAATTCTATCCCTGGCCGGAGCGACCGTCAACCAGGTTCTTCGTGCTTTCGTGGATTCTTCGGAACGGGCAAGTCATGAAACCGAGTCGTGTCGAAAGTCCTTACACCGGACCGGTCGCCGAAGTTTCGGTCCGAGTGGCCGGTCGGACCCTCCGCCTGGTCAAACCGGTCGAGCCCGACCGGCTCCTGGATGACCCGGAAGTCGTCGCCTGGAATGAAGACGAAGATTACATGCCCTACTGGGCCTATCTCTGGCCTGGCGCGTTCTTGCTGGGAGAGGCACTGGTGGCGGGTGCCTACGAGCCGGGGACGAGGGCGCTGGAGATCGGTTGCGGACTGGGTCTTTCCGGACTCGTGGCGGTCTCGCTCGGTTTACACGTTCATTTTACCGATCACGACCTGACACCGCTCCGGTTCGTCGAGGCGAGCCTGCAAGCCAACCAATTCGAACCCAACCGAGCGTCGACGGGACTGCTCGACTGGCGGACCTTGCCGGTCGAGCGGTATCCGCTGATCCTCGGGGCCGACGTCACTTACGAAAAGCGGCTGATCCCGCTGGTCGCGGGGGTGATCGCCGGCCTCCTCGATCCCGACGGCCTGGCCTTGATCACCGACCCCAACCGCTCGGTCGCGGCCGGATTCGGCGACGCGGTCAAAGCGCTGGGGCTTGCCACCGAAGCCGTCCCGGCCGAGGCCCATTCCGACGAACTGGGACCGATCCGAGGGACGATCCACCGGGTCTGGCGTCCCCTGGCAAGTCGTTCGGCGGGAATCTGACCTCTCCACCTCGATGACCAGGAGCGATCAGCCGCCCCGCTTGACCAGCCGGTTGACCGTCCGTGACGTCGCCTTTAAATTGGGTCGTCCCGCTCGCCAACTTTCCCGATCTTCGCCAAAGTCGTCATGGAGTTCGTCGTCATGATCCACTCGTCGTTCGACCGTCGCCGTTTTCTTCGAGGGGTCGTCGCCGGGGCTTCGGCCCTGGGTCTGGGACTTCGTTCGAGCTTCGCCGACGAGGTCAGCGGCAAGCCGGCGGCGGGGAAAATCGGCGACTTCAAGATCTCGCTGGCCGAGTGGTCGCTGCACCAGTCGTTGCAGAAGAAGGAGATCACGAACCTGGACTTCCCCGGGATCGCTCGCGAGAAGTACGGGATCGAAGCCGTCGAGTTCGTCAATCAGTTCTTCAAAGACAAGGCACACGACTCGACTTATCTCAAAGAGCTGAAGAAGCGAGCCAACGACCACGGCGTCACCTGCGTCCTGATCATGATCGATGGCGAGGGAGACCTCAGCTCGGCCGACAAAGCCCAGCGGACCAAGGCCATCGACAACCACAAGACCTGGGTCGACGCCGCGGTCGAACTCGGTTGCCACGCGATCCGGATCAACACCGGGTCGAACTATAGCCCGACCGACGTCGAGACCATCGCCGAAGCTTGCTCGAAGTTGACCGAGTACGGCGCCCAGAACAAGATCAGCATCATCTGCGAGAATCACGGCGGACCGTCGAGCGACCCCGACGCCCTGGTCGCCCTGATGAAGAAGGTGAACAACCCCCGGTTCGGAACCTTGCCCGACTTTGGCAACTTCCCCAAGACCCGCCGAGGCGTCTACTCGATCGATGTTTACGACGCCATCGCCCGGATGATGCCTTACGCTCATGGGGTTTCGGCCAAGAGCCATGACTTCAATCCCGACGGGACCGAGTCTCATCTCGACTTCGCCCGGATCATGAAGATCGTCACCGACGCCGGTTACAAAGGCTACGTCGGGATCGAATACGAAGGCAGCGTCATGTCCGAACACGACGGGATCATCGCGACCAAGAAGCTCCTGGAAAAGCTCCGGGGCTCGAATTACGTCGGCTGAATCGCAACCATCGACGCGATCGGCGACCCGCTCAAAGAGATCGTGAGTTGCCGATCGGTCAAGTTTTCGTCAAATCCGGCAGGATCGCATCGTTCCGTCGCGAAAAAACCACGGAATTGTGACGATCCTGTTCTCTTACCGTTCTGGATCGGCTAGATTTTTACTAGGCCAGACTGGTTGTTCTCGACCAACCGCAGTCTCCCCGCTACCCCCCACGTCAAATGATCCGTGTCTCGATTCTCGAGACGCGCGTTCCCTTGCGATAAATCGCGTTGGTGAGGAATTTTAGATTCCTCCCGGCCAAGGTCTGTTCTTCGTGCTCTCTTTGGAGTAGCGAAGTCGACCAAACTCGTCGAACACCCAGAAACACACCTTCGGAGACGAGCCCCCATGAGACGGCGTAGCCGCCTTGCTGTTCGTCCTTGTCTGGAAATTCTCGACCAGCGACTGGTTCTGTCAACGGTCGCCTTGACTCCCGCCCAGATTAATTCAGCCTACGGGTTGAACGCGGTCACCTTCAACTCGTCCGGGACCACTGTCAACGGGACCGGCGCGGGACAGACCATCGCGATCATCGACGCCTACAACGACCCGACGATCCAGTCCGATCTGAACGCGTTCGACACGAAGTACGGACTTCCCAGCCTGACCTTGTCGGTGGATAACCTGGCCGGTTCCTCGACCAATTCCGGCTGGGCGATGGAAACCGCTCTCGATGTCGAGATGGCTCACGCCGCGGCTCCGGGAGCGAAGATCGTCCTGATCGAGGCGAAGTCGGCCAGCACGACCGACCTGATCAACGCCGTTCAAGCCGCCAAGTCGATGGCGGCGGTCTCCGTCGTCTCGATGAGCTGGGGAACCTCCGAATTCGTCGGCGAGACCAGCTACGACAGTGTCTTCACCACCCCCGCCGGTCATATTGGCATAACCTATGTGGCCTCGGCCGGAGATAGCGGCGCCGGGGCCGAGTGGCCGGCGGTCTCGCCCAACGTGGTCGGAGTCGGCGGGACGACCCTGACGGTCACCTCGACCGGAGCGATCGCGAGCCAGTCCGCCTGGTCCGGCTCGGGCGGAGCGGTCAGCCAGCTCGAATCGAAACCGAGCTACCAGAATGGCGTGGTTTCCGGGAATTTCCGGAGCTCGCCCGACGTGGCGATCGTTGCCGATCCCAACACAGGAGTGGTGATCGTCTCGCAAGGAACGCAAACACAGGTCGGCGGCACGAGCCTCGGCGCTCCGGTCTTCGCCGGCTTGATCGCGATCGCCGACCAGGGGCTTGCCCTTCAGGGTAAGAGCACCCTCAACGGTGCCACGCAAACCCTTCCCGAACTCTACTCGGCACCCTCCACCGCCTTTTACGACGTGACAACCGGTTCGCGAGCCAAAGTCGGCTACGATACCGTGACCGGCCTGGGGTCGCCCAACGCTCCCGCTCTGATTGGCTACCTCACCGGAACCACGACCGGAACCGGATCGGGAACCACCGGAACCGGAACCGGTACCGGAACCGGTACGGGTACCGGAACCGGATCAACCGGAAGCGGAACCGGAACCGGATCAACCGGAAGCGGGACAGGGACAACCGGCACGGGTACGGGTACGGGTACGGGTACGGGTACGGGAAGTGGAACCGGAAGGGGTTCGGGCTCAAGCCCGCAGAAGCCGACCCGACCTCCAGTTTCTCCTCCTCCACCCTGGT
>JAJYCH010000195.1 GCA_021778575.1 Planctomycetota bacterium | reverse complement strand
ACTGCCCGAGGATCGTCCGGTGATCGGCGCCGATCTCACCGAAGAGACGCTCGGCCCGGCGGAGGAGATGCCGGTTGAGCGCTTCCTCGCGGGGATGCGTCTTGAGCGCGGCCATCGCCTGCACGGCCAATCTGACCGCGTCGGCCGACAACCCCTGGGCGTGCTGGGTGACCACGTGAGTAAACTTGCGCCTGGTCGACACGACCGTCGCCTCGACCTCCAGGACGCCATTCAGGTCGTAGGTAAAACGGATCTCGACCGGCTCGCCGGCCGGCCCTCGCGGAATCCCTTTGACCTCGAATTCGCCGATCCGGAGATTCTCCTCGACCCGCCGCCCCTCCCCCTGAAAGATCTCGATCTTCAACTCGGTCTGATTCGCCAGAAGGGTCGAGACCGTCCGGACCCGGCTGATCGGGATCGTGGTGTTCCGGTCGATGATCGACAGAAAATAGCCGTCGCGATGCTCGGCTCCGAAAGTCTTGCACGTATGGATGCCGAGCGAGAACGGAGCGACGTCGGTGACGACCATGTCATCGAGGCTCACCTCGCGAGCGATCAGACCGGCCTGGACCGCCGCCCCCAGCGCGACGACTTCATCGGGGTTGATCGAGCAGAGCGGCGGCTTGCCGAACAGGTCGGCCACGCGCTCGATCACCCGAGGCATCCGGGTCGCCCCCCCCACCAGGATCACTTCCTTGATATCGGACCGATTCAGTCCGGCGTCGCCCAGGGCCCGCCGGATCGGCATCTCGATCCGGGCCATCAGATGATCAGTCCACTTGCTGAAGTCGTCGCGGGTGATGGTCTCGGCCCGTGCCTCGTCGCCAATCTGACCGTCATTGCCCGGCAGGCGGACCGTGGCCGAGGCTTCGCGACTGAGGGTTCGCTTGGCGACCTCGGCCTGCTGGATCAGCCGCGAGACCAGCCGAGGGGCGGCCATCTCGGTCCGCTCGAAGGTCAAGCCGCAACGATCGAGCACCCGGACGGCGATGGTCCGGGTGAAATCCTCGCCACCGAGGAACCCCTCGCCGCTCGAAGCCCGAACCTCGATCGCGCCGTCCATGACATCAACGACCGAGACGTCGAACGTCCCGCCGCCAAGATCAAAGATCAGCAGGACACGCTCGGTCCCCGGATCTTTCAACCCATAAGCCAGCGCCGCGGCCGTCGGTTCATTCAAGATCCGTTCGACCGAGAGTCCGGCGATCTGACCGGCGTGGATCGTCGCCTTGCGCTGGGGATCGTTGAAATAGGCGGGAACGGTGATGACCGCCCGGGTGACGGGCCGGCCCAGGTACGCTTCGGCATCTTGCTTGAGCGCGGCAAGGACCATGCTCGACAGTTCTTCGGGGGTGAACGACTTCCCGGCGAGGTCGGCGGTCCAGTCGCTGCCCATTTTCCGCTTGAACTGGCCGATGCAACGCTCGGGATGAGTGACCATCAGCTCGACGGCCGACCGGCCGACGATCAGGTTGCCATCCAGGTCAAAGCCCACGACCGAGGGGGTCAGAACCTCGCCCAGAGCGTTGGGGATCAGTTTTGGGGCCGACCCATCCATCAACGAAACCGCCGAGTTGGTGGTTCCGAGGTCGATACCGATGATGATGTCGGTCACGTCCAAGCACCCAGGCTCATCGCTGATGACTTCGGTGGAATCAAAAACCGGGGCACCTTGAAAGACCCCCGGCTGTTCCCGTCAGTCATCTAATCTAGACCATACCTACCCGCGAGTAAACACTGCCGATTCCGAAGGAAGGTTACCCGTCCGACACGGGTGTACCCAGATTTTCTGGTGGGGGCTCGGACCGGTTCGTCCTCTCTCCTCTGGAGTGCGAGAGCTTGCTCTCGCTTTGCTTCGTGGAGCTTGCTCCACGGTCGTGGCCCGGAACTCCTTGGCCATGTCAGTCAGGCTCGGAGCAAGCTCCGGTCGCCAGAGCGAGAGCAAGCTCTCGCACTCCAGATCAGGGTTTCGTCGGAAACCCGAGAGTAGGGTCGACCAGAGCCCCCCAGAAAAGCTGGGGACACCCTCCGACACTCCCCTGGCGGCCGAATCGACCTTGACGGTTGCATCGATCGGATCGGCCGGGCATAATGTCGTTTTTCGGTGAACCCTTGGCCGCAGAGCGGTTCGAGGGGCGAATCACGTCGAGATTCGAGGGATGGCGACGGTATGTCCACGCCTTTGATGATCGAGGCCTACAACCTCAGCAAGCAATTTGGTGATTTCCTGGCAGTCCGGGATGTCACGTTCACGATCCCTAAAGGCGAGGTCGTGGCCTTTCTCGGTCCCAACGGGGCCGGGAAATCGACCACGATGAAGCTTCTGACCGGGTTTGTCGCGCCCACCAGCGGAACCGCGAAGATCGCCGGAATCGATGTTCAGGCCGACCGGATCGGCGTGGCCGAACATCTCGGTTACCTGCCCGAAAACGGCCCGCTCTACCCCGACATGACGCCTACGAGCCTGCTCAAATTCTTCGGAGCGGCGCGGGGGCTCGATCGGCGGAAGCTGACCGATCGGCTTGAGGCCGTCATCGCCCAGTGCTCGCTCGGCTCGGTCGCCCACAAGCCGATCGGCAAGCTTTCCAAAGGGTATCGTCAGCGCGTCTCGATGGCGCAGGCGCTGTTGCACGACCCGGAAGTCTTGATTCTCGACGAGCCGACCAGCGGTCTCGACCCCAACCAGATCCGCGGGGTCCGGCAGTTGATTCGCGAACTCGGCCAGTCGAAGACGGTCCTGGTCTCGACCCACATTCTTCAAGAGGTCGAACCGGTCGCCAACCGGGTGGTCTTCATTCATGACGGGCGGATCGTCTTCGACGGCAAGCCCAAGGACATGCTCAAGGGCGGGAAGTCGCTGGAAGACCAGTTCCACAGCCTGACCGCTCAACCCGCCTGAATTATCAAAGGACTCAGGACTGAGGACTCAGGACTCAGTCGCCGAGGGGGCGATCGTCGCCTTCGCGTGGTTTCGTCGATCACCGAGTCCTGAGTCCTCCGTCCTGAGTCCTCTCCCGATTTGACTTTGAGGATGCACGGTGACCACTCTTCGGAAGAACAAGCCGGCCGCGCCCGGGCCCATCCAGCCGGCCCGGTCGTCTGGCTCCTGGCCGTTGCGCTATCATGTGATCAAGGCGGTTTTCGACCGGAATTTCCAGTCGTATTTCAGCAATCCCGCCGGTTACGTGTTCATCACGCTATTCGTGCTGGTCGGTGCGGGCGCGGCGTTCTGGCTACCGGAATTCTTCGCCAATAACCTGGCGAATCTCTCCAGCCTGAATAACTGGATGCCGTATCTCCTGCTGTTCTTCATCCCGGCCATCACCATGAGCGCCTGGGCCGAAGAACGCCGCCAGGGGACCGACGAATTGCTTTTGACCCTGCCGGCGCACGATGTCGAGATCGTTCTGGGCAAGTATCTCGCCGCGCTGGGGATCTACACGGTCGCTCTGTTCTTCTCGCTGATCCACGTGGCGATTCTCTGCTGGCTCGGCTCGCCGGATCTGGGGATCGTCGCCTCGACGTTCCTCGGTTACTGGTTGATGGGCGTCCTGATGATCGCCATCGGGCTGGTGGCGTCGCTCCTGTCCTCGAACGTGACGGTCGGGTTCATCCTCGGAGCCGTCTTCTGCGCCGTGCCGGTGCTGCTCGGGCTGCTGGGTCCGGCTTTCGGCACCCAGACCCGGCGGACGATCGAGGATCTCTCGATCCCGTTCGTCTTTCGCGACTTCGGGACCGGCGTGATCTCGCTCTCCGGGGTGCTCTACTTCGTCACGCTGGCCGGGGCCATGCTTTATCTCAACATGATCCTGATCGGTCGACGGCACTGGGCGGGCGGCCAGCGGAGCGTCGGACTTGGAATGCACTCCCTGGTCCGGGTCATCGCGCTGGTGATCGGCCTGGTCGCGTTCGACTCGCTGGTGGCCCGCGCCGGGGTGCGGATTGACGCCAGCGCCGAGCAGTTGTATAGCCTCAGCGCCGAGTCGAAGACGATCATCGAGCAGATCCCCGCCGACCGTCCGGTCTACATCCAGGCCTACTACAGCCCGGACGTTCCTCGCGATTTCGTCGTCGCCAAGGCGAACCTCCTGGCTCTCCTGCGAGAATACGCCGCGATCGGTGGCGACCGGATCAGGCTCAACCTGGTCGAGACCGAGCTGTATTCACCGGCGGCCAGCGAGGCCCGGAAGCGGTTCGGGATCGAGCCGAAACGAGTCGCGACCAACGAGGCTTCGCAGCAGTCGAGCACCGAGATCTTCCTGGGCGTGGCGTTCACCTCGGGCCTGGAAGAGGTCGTGGTCCCGTTCTTCGACCCGGGCTTGCCCACCGAATACGAGCTGACCCGGTCGATCCGCGTGGTCTCGAAGTCGGGCCGCAAGAAGCTGGGTATCCTGGCGACCGACGCCAAGATGCTTGGCGGTTTCGACTTCCGGGCGATGGGCCAGGAATCGGAATGGCCGTTCGTCACCGAACTGAAGAAGCAGTATGAGGTCAGCTCGGTCGCGCTCGACGCGCCGATTCCGGGGAACCTGGACGTCTTGCTGGTTGCTCAGCCGTCGTCGATGACGCAGAAGCAGATCGATAGCTTGACCGAGTACGTCCGCCAGGGGCATCCGACGCTCCTGTTTCACGACCCATTGCCGGCCGTGAACCCGCAGCTTGCCCCCGAGATTCCCAAGATGCCCGCCGGTGGCCCGTTCGGCGGCGGCCCTCCGCCCGAGCCCAAAGGGAATCTTCAGCCACTTCTCGACCTGCTTGGCGTTGACTCGCCGGGCAACGAGATCGTCTGGAACCGGTACAACCCGATCGTCTCGCAGCCCGACATCCCGCCCGAATTCGTCTTCGTCAGCAAGGGGAGCGGCGGCAAGGATGCCTTCAACGAATCCGAGGCCGCCAGCTCGGGGCTTCAGGAAGTCGTCATGATGTTCCCCGGCCTGATTCGCCCGAAGGCGAGCAAGCCAGAGTTCACCCCGCTCTTGAAGGTCAGCGGAGTCGGCGGAAGCCTGCCGTTCAGCGAGGTTGTCCGGCAAGGGATGATGGGGATCGAGGGGATGAACGACCGCCGTCAGCACTTCCCCAGCAACCTCGAATACACGCTCGCCGCGCGGATTCACGGCAAGCCGACGGCCTCCGAGGCGCCCAAGACCGACGCCACCGGCAAGGATCAGCCCAAGCAAACTCCCCCGGCGGCCGAGATCAAGGCGATCCTGATCGCCGACCTCGACCTGATCGGTCAGCAGTTCTTCGAGCTCCGCAAGCAGAAGGTCGAGACGCTCAACTTCGACAATATCACCTTCGTCCTCAACTGCGTGGACGTCCTGGCTGACGACGAAGCCTATATTCCGCTCCGGAAACGGCGGGCCTCGCATCGGCCGTTGACCCGGATCGAAAAACAGGCCAGCCTGTTCATCGCCCAGGGCCAGAAAGAAACCCGACAGGCCGAGGACGACGCCAAGCTGGCGCTCGAAAAAGCCCAGAAATCGCTCGACGACAAGGTCGCCAAGATTCAGAAAGACAAGGACCTCGACGAGCAAGGGCGTCGGCTCCGCGAGATGGCCGTTCAGCGGGTCGAGACCCGCCGTCTCGAAGTTGAGAAGGCGACGATCGACGACGACCGCCGCCAGAAGATCCAGGACAGCAAATCGGCGATGCAACAGTCCATCCGCGAGATCGAGAACCAGGTCCGGGTCGGCGCTCTGATCGCCGCTCCGCTCCCCGCCATTCTGCTGGCGGCAATCGTCTTCGGGATCAGGGCCGGTCGCGAGAACCAGGGGGCCAACCCCAACCGGCTGGCCGGAACGGCCACGTACTCATCGGGGAAATAAACAGCCATGAACCGCGACTTTCAAAAAACCCTGGTGTTCGTCCTGATCGCCTTCGTGATGACCGGCGCGGCCCTGTTCGCCCGGTACGACCGATCGAGCGGCCCCGAAGCCTTCAACGACCAGGGCAAGAAGTTCTTCGACGACTTCGACCCCAACACCTGCACCTCGATGGAGGTGATCGACTACGACCCGGTGACCGCCAGCGTGATGCCGTTCAAGGTCGCCCAGAAAGACGGCAAGTGGGTCATCCCGTCGCACTCCGACTATCCGGCCGACGCCCGCCAGCGGCTGGTCGACACCGCGACCGGAGTCATCGGCCTGACCAAGGACTCGATCCGATCCGACCGGACCGAGGAGCACGAGATCCTCGGCGTCATCGACCCGCTCGACATCAAGTCGAACACCCTGAAAGGGATCGGCAAGCGGGTCACGCTCAAGGATCTGACCGGCAAAGTCCTGGCCGATTTCATCATCGGCAACGAGGTCAAGGACCACCCCGAACAGCGCTACGTTCGGGTTCCCGGCCAGAAGCGGACCTACGGCGTGAACGTGAAGGTCGATCTCTCGACCCGGTTCGCCGACTGGATCGAGACGAACCTGCTCAATCTCGATCCGACCAAGGTCCGTAAGATCGTGATTGACCACAAGAGCTTCGATCTCGACAGCCGCCAGCTCGTCCCCGGCGAGATCCTCACGCTCGAACGGAAGGACGCCAACTCGGCCTGGACGGTCTCCGACACTCCGCCCGGCAAGGAGCCGAATACCGAGACGCTGCTCGCCCTTTCCAAGGCGCTGGGTGATCTCAAGATCGCCGGAATTCGCCCGAAGCCGGAAGGCTTGACCGCCGACCTCAAGCAGGCCCCCGGCGAGATCCAGCCGACCACTCGCGAGGCCATGCTCTCGCTCGTCCGCAAGGGGTTCTACCCCACCAACGCGGGGATGCTTTCGAGCAAGGGAGAGGTCAACGTGACGACCGACGAGGGGATCGTGTACACCCTCCGATTCGGCGAGGTTCTGATCGCTTCGGGTAACGAACTCTCGGCGGGAACCGAACCGTCGAAGTCGGCCAAGGCATTGGAGAAAGCGGCCGGCAAGTCGGCCGAGGAGACTTCCGAGGGACGCTATCTGTTCGTCACCGCCGCGTTCAATCCGGCGCTCCTGCCGCCGCCCCCGCCGCCGACCGACGACGACAAGTTTCCCGACGATCCGTTCGCCTACGAACCAACCGAGCCCCGGATGCTGCCGCAAAGCCCGATCGCCAAAGCGAAGGCCGAGCAGCTCCAGAAAGAGCGCGACGAGGCGATCGCCGCCGGGCAGAAGCGCGCCAAGGAACTGAGCGAACGGTTCGCCGCCTGGTATTACGTCACTCCCGGCGAAAGCTACAAGACGATTGTCCTGGATCGCGCGAACCTGATCCGTGACAAATCGGCCAAGCCCGCCAATCCTCGACCTGGTCCCGGCGGTCTGCCCCCAGGATTCGACCCCGCTAGCTTCGGGCAACCCCTCCCATCGAGGAACTGACGTCGTAGAGTTCTCTCTGAACAAAAGGGCCGACCGAACGTCTCCAAAGGCGATCGGTCGGCCCTTTTCTGCCGAACCTCCCCGGCCTGGGACTTGTCGACCGGGCGAGGAATTGCCACAATAGCAGCTTGCCTCGCGATCGCCCTGGGGGTCAAACCGGCGATCGGGCACAGCCAAGGACAAAGGTAGACGTCGCGATGGGCTCGAAGCCAAGCAGTTCCACGAATCGAATGCGTCATGTGCTCTCGGCGCTGGTCCAGAATCAGCCGGGGGTTCTGGCCCATGTTTCGGGGATGTTCGCCTCCCGAGGTTTCAATATCGTGAGCCTCGCCGTCGGCGAGACCGAAGATCCGCAGCTCTCGCGGATCACCGTCGTCGTCAACGGCGACGACCGACTGCTCGAACAGATCCGCAAGCAGCTCGAAAAGATCGTCACGGTGGTCAAGGTCCTCGATATCTCGCAGACGGATTACGTCGAG
>JAJYCH010000194.1 GCA_021778575.1 Planctomycetota bacterium | reverse complement strand
ATCATGTCGTTCAGACGGGCCTCGTCGTCGGCTTTCAGGAGGGCGTCGGCTTCCTTCTCCATTTGACGTAACTGCTTGATGGCCTTGTAGAAACCTCGCTCGGCATTGGCCTGGTAGCGACGCGCCAGAATCGCCTCCTTCGAGGGGTCGAACATCGCGATCCGGATCGCCTCATCGCGCAGGAGGGCAGCTTCGTCGTCGTCAACGCCTTCAGGAGGCACGAAATCGGCGGCGACCTGGCGGACGCGGGCCGTGAGTGCGGCGGTTTCCTGGTCGGCCGCTCGTTCGACTCGAACGGAGTTCAAGGCGGCCAGTCGGGCGAGTGCCTGGCCGACCTCGCCGATCGCGCTCAGTTCGTCGGCGAAGGCGATGGTGAGCCGTTCGACCTTGGCGGCGTCGGCCTCGGGCAGGACGATTCCGGCTCCCGTCAGGCCATGTTTGAGCGAATTTTGACGCGAACGTTCCTTGCCTTCGGTCGTTTTCGGACCAGTACTGCGGGTGGCGTTGGCCTGGTTCGCGAGAATTCGGGCTTCGGAGGTGGGCATCGTGTGGGCCTTTCCTGTTCGTCATGTTCAAGACCGGATTCCGATCTTGATATTCACGACCACGCCCGTCCGATTAACCGTGTTTTCGGAAAATTTTCCCGATGTCGGGAGGGCTCGGCCCACCATCTTCATTTCTTGACACTCGTCGCGCTAACCGTTGACACGCGGGGGTTGGAGGTGGAATGGGACAAATCGGCTCAAGTCGGCTGTCGAGAATTCCGATTCTGGCGATAATGACGGCCGTCATGCGGGCCAGTGAATCCCCGCGCCTCGTTCAAGGAAGGACGATAGACATGCCTCGCGCCGCCAAAGCCCGGGAACTGGTTGATGCTTACGAGACTTCCCGGTTCAGCTATCCGGGAACGCTGGTGATGCTGGCCATCGCGATCGCGTTTCCGATCTGCTTGATGGTTTTCAACCCGACGCTGATGTTCAAGCGTGGTTGGGAGCAGTACGTCGGCACGTCGATCTATTTCTGGGCGGTGATCGCGCTGGGGCGCGAGCTGTTCCGGCTCTGGCGGAACGAGTCGGGCTTCGCCGAAGGGGCTGGATCGCGACCAAAGGGCCGGGCGTGATCAAGGCCGGGGCGATCGAGCCGGGGGACAGTCGGGTCTTGCCGGGGCGGGTTCGCCAGCTCGCCCGGTTCGCCGACGAGAGCAAGTCGGCCTCGGTCAGCCAGTTGATGGAGGTCAATCGCGAGGCGTCGGGGCTGGACCAGGAGCAGGCGGCGGGCCGGTTCACCTTGCCCAAGTATATCCTCTATCTGCTGCCGGTGATCGGCTTCATCGGCACGGTCGAGGGGATCTCGAAGGCGCTCATGAACATCAGCCTGGTCTTGCCGATGGTCAAGAACCTGGATGGGTTCATGAGTAACCTGACGAGCGTGACCTCGGCCTTGCAGGTGGCGTTCGACAGCACGCTGCTGGCGCTGTTTCTGAGCGCTGCGCTGATGCTGGTGCAAACTCTGGTTTACAAGCGGTCGGAAGATCAATTGGGCCGGGTCGACCGCTGGGTGGTGGAGATGGTCTTGCCGAAGGTCGGCGCGAACCAGGAGCACCCGCTGGCCGCCGGTGTTTCGGAGGCGCTGGCACCGCACCTGGAGGCGATGAGGCGCGACCTGATCGAGGCTCTCGAACCGGCGACCCGATCATTGCGCGAACTCTGCGAGCGGATGGGGGACGGGCTTGGTCCGCACGTCGAACGATTCGCGGCGTCGGTCGATCGGCTGCCGCTGGCGCTCTCGGGGCTTCACGAGGGGGCCCAGGCGATCTACCGGGTCGGCGGCGACCTGGCCAAGCTGGGCGCGCTGGACGATGGTGTCCGCCGAGGCGTCGGAATTCTCGGGCGGATCGAGGTGGCGATGACCAACGTCGAGCCAACCGCTCAGCCGCTCGAAGAGATCAAGCAAGGTCTGGACCGGACGACCCTGGCGATCGAAGGGCTCTCGCAGTCGTGGGCGACCTCGTTCGAGCGTTCCAGCCGCGCCAGCCAGGAGCAGCTCGCCAAGACACTCCACAGCCTCAAGGACGCTCTCGACCTGCTCAACGTGAGCATGGAACAAGGCAACGCGCTCTATCGAAGTATCGTCAAGCGAACATTCAGCACCTATCCCGTGGTCTCGCAGGACACCGACGCGGCCTGAGCCCGAGTAATGCGAAAATCAAATAATCAAATCGGAGCTGTTGGGGCGGGCGAGCACTGGACCAGGACGCGAGCAACGGGAGCTGCCCCACGACCACGACCACGATCGAAGAAGCTCGGGCGAAGCTGCCCGAGCTGATCGGTGGTTTAGCGAAAGCGAAGGAACAGATCATCATTTCTGTCGAATGAATGATCGTCCGGATCGTGGGCGAGCCTGTCGAACGTCGGGAACGTCGGATTCCCGGGTCCGCCAAGGGAATGACGACCATTCTCTCCGATGCGGACTTTGACGATGACCCGGCCCACCGGGTCGGGTCATGGGCGACGGCCCCTCCGTATCCGGGGCTTGCGGCATCGGCGCGCGCCGACCCAATACTTTCCGGAAAAAATCACGTCTTCTTCGTCTGTTCTTCATCATGGGTCGGTAGAATCCACTCTCGTTTATTGTCATCTTGTCATTGAGAAATCGACCCTCTCCGAGGACATTCCGCTCATGTGTTCGCCCCGTTTGGCCCGGCCGCGCCGCGGTTTCACGTTGATCGAGTTGCTGGTGGTGATTGCGATCATCGCGGTTCTGATCGCCTTGCTCTTGCCCGCCGTCCAGGCGGCTCGCGAGGCGGCCCGCCGGACCCAGTGCGTCAATAATCTGAAGCAACTCGGCCTGTCGATGGCGAATTATGAGAGTTCGGTGGGTGCGTTCCCGATGACCACGATTCTGATTCCCTCGCCGACCGGCGCGGCGGGATCGTTCTCGGTGGTCTCCTCCTGGAGCGCTTTCGCCAGAGCGTTGCCTTTCATGGAACAGGGCACGGCCTTCAACTCGATCAATTTCGACTACAGTTATCAAAAGGGACCGAACAACACGGTCACCCAGTTGACGCTGAGCTTTCTGTTCTGTCCGAGCGATCCGGGTTCACATTTCGACACCGCCGCGATGGGCGGGACGGGCGACGCCACCACGAGCTATGGCACGGTGGACGGCGACTGGTACGTTTTCTCCGTAAACTGGGGATCAACCAACACCCCCGGGCCGCAAAACCGGGCGATGTTCGGGCCGAACTATTCGCGACGGATCGCCGAGGTGACCGACGGTCTGAGCAACACGTTCTCGATCGGCGAAGGGTTGATCGGACACCTCCAGGCCCGCCATTGCAGCAGTTCTCCGGGGACTCCCCCCAGCGACGCTACGGCGGGCACGTGGAGCCCGACCAACACGCCGCTTCCCGGCGCGAACTCGCTCGCGGCGCTCCAGACGCTGATCGCCTCATGCGCCAACGGCCCAGCCACTCCGATCGGCCACACCCGCTGGGCCAACGGCGGTGTTTATTATTCGGGCGTGACGGTGGCCAATCCTCCGAATCAGCCGATCGACTGGGACTGGGTCGACGAGAACGACGGCGGCCCGACCTACATGTCGTTGTCGCCCAGCAGCAATCATTCGGGTGGCGTCAATATGCTGTTCGCCGATGGTAGCGTCCACTTCATCAAGAACACGGTGAGTGGTGTCACCTTCCGGGCCTTGGGCACGATCAACGGCGGCGAAGTGATCTCTGCGGATTCCTATTGATATCCGATCTCGTTCCTGGCTCGTTACCTTTTGAGGATTCCCCTCTCATGATTCCCTCTCGTCTGAAGCTGCGGTCGCAACCGGCTCGCGGCTTCACGCTCATTGAGCTGCTGGTGGTGATCGCGATCATCGCTGTTCTTATCGCCTTGCTCCTGCCGGCCGTGCAGGCCGCCCGCGAAGCGGCCCGGCGCGCCCAGTGCGTCAACAACCTGAAGCAATTTGGGTTGGCTTTCCACAACTATGAAAGCACCAACGGTGCCTTCCCGATGACGGGAGTCCAGATCCCGGCCCTCACCGGTCCTCCGGGGACGTTTGCGTTCGTGTCGTCGTGGAGCCCCATCGCCCGGGCCTTTCCCTTCCTCGAACAAGGGAATCTCTACGGCTCGATCAACTTCGCCGCAACCTACGACGACCCGTCCAACACGACCGTCTCCACTACCCCGCTCTCGTTCCTCTACTGCCCGAGCGATCCCGGCTCGCACATCAACGATTCCACGCTCGGCGGAACCGGGTCGGCGACGACCAGCTACGGCACCTGTGATGGCGACTGGTACGTTTATTCGATCAACTGGGGTGCGACCAACACGGTCGGCCCGCAGAACCGGACGCTGTTCGGCCCGAACTATTCGCGGAAGATCGCCGAAGTGACCGATGGACTGAGCAACACCTTGATGGCCTCCGAGGGCTTGATCGGTCATGGTCAGTTTCGGAGCTGTCTGTCGGCAGGATCGTCGCCGTCGGATGCCTCGGTGGGCTCCTGGAGCCCGTACAACATTCCGGCCCCCGGCCCGAATTCGATCGCCGCGCTTCAGTCGTTGATTGGCTCGTGCAGCACCGCGAGCGGCAAAATCAAGGCCGGTGGGCCGATCGGTCACACTCGCTGGTGCGACGGCGGCGTCTACTACTCGGGCTTCACCACCGCCGTGACGCCCAACTCGAATGTCTCGGCCGTCAGCAAGGCGACCGGATCTTCCAACGGCGGCCAGAACGTGCCGATGGATTGGGACTCGGTGGACGAGAACGATGGCGGCCCGACCTACATGTCGCTCGCGGCCAGCAGCAGGCACTCCGGTGGTGTGAACACCCTGTTCGCCGACGGCAGCGTCCACTTCATCAAGAACACGATCAACCCGGTCACCTGGCGGGCCCTCGGCTCCGTCAACGGCGGCGAGATCACCTCGGCCGACCAGTATTGATCAGAACCGTCGGCATCGACCGACGACCGATCCTCAGCAAAAAATGCCCCTCGATCCTGGCGGACGGCCGCCGCCAGGATCGAGGGGATGATTTTTGGCCGACGTCCGAGGAATGCCCGCGATAAAAACGACTGGTCTTGCGGTTTCTGAGAATTATGCTGAAGTTCGGGGTCGCGGCGGACCGATCTTGTCGAGAGCCGTCGGTCCTGGGATGACCCGGCGGCTTCGATCGATCCCCGATCTTCAAACGGAGGCCGAAAGCCCATGCGACGGTCGAGACGGGGCGGACATGGCGGCATGGAATTCGGTGGGTCGGGCGAGGATTCGTTCGTCGCCGTCGTCGTGACCAAGCTCACCGGGGCGTTGCTGTTCATCCTCTTGCTGACGATGGTCATCATGGCGCTATTGCCCAAGGCGATCGACTTGCCGTCGTCGGAAAAGCTCGCCGGGGAACAGGTGGCCCTGCCGCTGGCGATCACCACGCCCGCCGATCTGCCCGAGGCGATCGCCGGTCGGCCCTACGCCGTCGCCCTGGCGTCGACCGGTGGCCGAGGTCCGGTCCGCTGGATGATCGAGGGCACGCTGCCCGAGGGGCTGCAACTCGACCCGGCCACGGGGTTGCTCTGCGGCACGCCTCGAAAAGGAACTCCCGAACCGGTCGGGCTCGTCCTCAAAGCCGCCGATACCTCCGACCAGGTCGCCAGCCCCACCCGCCTGGCGATTTATCAGCCGGATCAGCCGCTCACTTTTCCGTCAAAATGGCGACCCGCCCTGCCGCCAATCCCCTGGCGCGAGTGGTTCGACCAGGGATTCGGATTCCTCGTTCTGACCCTGATTCACCTGGTGGGGATGAACATGCTGGGCTCGCTCGAACGACGAGGACTCAGCCAGGCCGACCCCGACGAAGCCCCCGCCACCCGTCGGCGATTCTTCGTCTACCGGAACCTGCTTCGACTGTCCACGGTGGGCTCGGCCGTCATTCTCGCCCTCTGGCTCACCCGCTCGTTTGGTTGAAAAACCGGACGGGTCCAACACGATTCCGGAGCCGATCAGACAGAAACCGGCGGGAACTTTCTGATTTGCCTCAAGCGATTGTCTCCATGTGGTTTAGGGCTGTTTCGCGAACCTCGTTCCAGCGATTTTTCGATCGAGCTACGTTGCGACCGGGCTCATTGTTCGACCCTCCCAAGATATTTGGGACATCGACGATACCGTTGACGCTGATTAAGCTTATCGAATCGTTGTTTGCGTCACATCGTTGACCGGCCCGGCTTCCATGTTACCATCCAATCTGGCGTGGTACTCCGGTTCGAGCCGCCCCAAACCGAAGGAGCGTTCCATGCTGACTCGATGGTCTTTCGCGGCGAGCCTGGTGCTCTTCGCTGTTGTCGCTGCTCCCTTGGCCCATGGCCAGAACACAACCAAGGCGGCTCCGGGCGGCGCACCGGGTGGACCTGGCGCACCGGGTGGACCGGGTGGACCGGGTGGACCGGGTGGTTTCGGCGGACCGGGTGGTTTTGGTGGTTTCGGCGGACCGGGTGGTTTTGGTGGTCGGGGCAATGGTCCGGCGAACGACTCGGTCGAGCGGCTGGTCCAGATCGACGCCGTGCAGGAAGACCTGAAGATCGACGACAAGACCAAGGCCAAGATCAAGAGCCTCGGCGAAGACGCGGTCAAGGAACGGACCAAACGCCGCGAGATCATCACCAAGCAAGCGCAGGCGATGGCGGCCCAGGCCGCAGCCCAGCAGAACGCCGCTCTGGCCGAGCAGCTTGCCGCGCAGGGCATCATGGTTGATCCCAAGACCCTGAACACCGTGAACAACAACAACAACGGTGGCGGTCGAGGGGGGCGCGGCGGCAACCAGCAGATCGAACGCCAGATGATGACTCTGGCCATGGACGCCCTGGCCGTTCAGGTCGACACCAAGCTGCTCAAGCTGCTCAGCACCCAGCAGAAGGCTCGCCTCAAGCAGATTCAGCTCCAGCTCGAAGGGTCGCGGGCGTTCACCAGCCCGAACCAGGAAGTTGTCGCCAAGCTCGGTCTGAGCGAGGAACAGCTCGCCGAGATCAACACCATCAACACTGAGCTGCGACAGGCCCAGAACACGGCCCGGATGGAGCTTTTCGCCTCGATCGTTCCCCCCGACAATAATGGCGGGAACAACGGCGGCGGACGTGGTCGCGGTGGGTTCCCCAACATGCGGAACCTCGACGAGGCCACGCAGGCCAGGCTGGGCCAGGCGATGCAGGATCTTCAGACCCAGAACACGGCCTCGACCATGGCCGCCATCGGCAAGGTTCTGACCAAGTCGCAAAAGGCCGCCTACGAGAAGATGATCGGCGCTCCGTTCGACCTCGCCAAGCTCCGGACGAACAACGGACCCGGTGGACCGGGTAGTCCTGGTGGACCTGGTGCCCCGGGTGGTCCCGGTGCCACGGCCACGGCCGACGCCAAGGCCGCCACGCCGCCCACGGACACCCCCGCCGCGAAGTCGACGACCAGTGCGACCCGCAAGGGTGGTCTGGCCGGCAGCCGGGGCGACAACTGATCCGAACGGTTCGCGAACGGGAAACAAGCTCGGATCTGGGTGTCTGAGCTTCCCCGATTTTCCGGTCTGACGTATAACGACGGGGGTTGGATGGCCTTGACCGGCATCCACCCCCTTCGTCGTTTTTCGCCCAAGAGATCGTGCTCACCGTCCGGCAAAAGGAGGCCGTCCCATGCGTCAAGGAACGACGTTCGCCCTGGTCCCGCTACTTGGCCTGGGGATCTTGTTGAGCCCGGCTCTGGCCGATTCCTGGTCGTTGCCCGACGAGTCGCGAGGAACCCGGGTTGCCCCGTTGTTCCTGCTCAGCCGCCCCGAGGTTCGCGAGGACCTGGGCCTGA
>JAJYCH010000193.1 GCA_021778575.1 Planctomycetota bacterium | reverse complement strand
GAACTTAATCCGGAACAACCCGCCTTGTCCGTCGGGGGAAAACTCGTTCACGAATCTGTCGCGCACCCCGGCAGGGGCCGACACCCCGGCGCATGGGCTGGCGGGGTGTTCGCTTTATCCACTCAATGCGCGTCGGCCCATCGCCAGTCGCGCAACGGGTTATCAACGGGTTTTCCCCCGCCCATTGTTGGTGAAAGACCCGTTCCGATGAGAGCGATTGGGGGGGGTAGTGATGGCATGCCTGGTGACGGGTCGCCACTCGTTTGGGGCTGGTCGCCGAGAATGTTAGCGTCGGCCCTGCGCAGGCGATCCTGGAAGCCCAACTGCCCCTCGACTGGTCGGCCCAGCAGGTGTACGATAACCAGGAAGCCCTGATGCTTCACGGCCAGCAGGTCTGCCGGATAGCACCGAATTGCCCGAAGTGCGTCGTGCTGGATTTGTGCCCGTTTGGGCAGTGACGAGTCCCGCGTGACGGGGTCACATCAGACGGTCCGGCCGGTCAAGGTCAGCAGGACGATCTCGGGGCGGCAAAACGCCCGGCAAGGGGGGCCGACGGTCCCGACGCCTCGACTGATGAAGACGTTGTAGGCCGGGCCTCGGGTGAGCCCATTGAGATATTTCTGACCAAACGCCGAGGTCACGATCGGCGCTCCGAAGTAGGGCAGGATCACCTGGCCGCCGTGGGTGTGGCCGCTGACCATCAGGCCAACCCGGGAGTCGCGGATCGACTCGGCGGTGTCGGGATTATGCGAGAGGACCAGCACGGCGTCGCGGGTCGTCGCGTCGCCGAGCGCCGCGTTCATGTTCTGGGTGTCGCACCAGAGATCCCCCACGCCGCCGATCCTGAGCCGCGAACCGTTCTTTTCGAGCCAGATCCCGGTGTTCCGCAAGAGCGGGATGCCGGCGGCTTTCAGGCCGTCGATACTCTGGGTCAGGCCGTCCCAGTGGTCATGGTTGCCGAGGACCGCGAACCGGCCCAGCGGAGCCCGGAGACGACTCAATTCCTCAAGAGCCGGCGCGATGTACTTCGCCCCTCGATAGCAATAGTCGCCGCCCAGGGCGATGATGTCGGGCTGGAGCGCATTGGTCATCTCGACGATCGACCGGACATAACCCCTCGGCACGAACGGGCCGTGGTGGACGTCGGAGACCAAAGCAACCGTGACCCCCTCGAACGGTTGACCCAGGTTCGGCAAGGTGACCGTCGCCCGGCGGACCCGGCACCACTTCGCCTCCAGGAACGGGTAAACAAGACCGCCCAGAACCGACCCGATCGCCGCCCGCTTGACCCATTTTCGACGGTTCATGGCCGAGTCTCCCGTGTCGGGGAATCAGGGGAAGAATTGGGGTGTCCAAGGAGGTTGGATCACCGGCCGTCAACGCCATACACGTTCTCCCGTCTTCAGCGACTGACCTTCCGGTCAGGGACCGACGTCGATGGCCGGGAAATCGCTGAAAGTCGAGTCCTCCTTCTCAATGATTCTCGAAATCCCGCCCTTTATTAGCTCACGACCGCCTGTTGTCATTCCGGGCGGGTGTAACCGGAATTTCCGGGGGTCTCTGGTCGGCTCTGTCCTGGAATTTCCCGACGAAGCTCTGATCTGGAGTGCGAGAGCTTGCTCCGAGCCGAGTGAGCTGGCCAACGGTTTCCCCACAAAGAAAGACCGTGGAGCAAGCTCCCCGAAGCAAAGCGAGAGCAAGCTCTCGCACTCCAGAGGACCAATCCGTCCGCAGTCCCCCAGAAAAACCGGATACACCCTCCCCGGCCGTGAATTGCCCCGGCGGTTGACTCGGGGCTTCCGGGCCTTTACGATTCGAGCTTGGGCTCGGGCCTTCATTTTCCACTCTCCCAAGGGCCATCGAACCGTGCAAATCTTGCTCACCAACGACGATGGCGTGTTCGCTCCCGGCCTCCGCGCCCTCCGTAAGGAACTGATGAAGCTGGGCGACGTCACCGTCGTCGGCCCGGCGCTGGAACAGAGCGGCGTCGGCCACTCGATCACCTTGCTCGAACCTCTGGTCGTCAAGTCGGTCGATGACGAGGACGGCAACGCTCTCGGCTACATGGTCGAAGGCAGCCCCGCCGATAGCGTCAAGCTGGCCATCTGCGAGCTGATGCCGCGCCCGCCCGACCTGATCGTCTCGGGGATCAACGCCGGGTCGAACGCGGGGATCAACGTCCTTTATTCGGGGACCGTCGCCGCCGCCATCGAGGGGGCGTTCTTCAAGATCACCAGCATCGCCGTCTCGCTCGAACTGGCCGAGCACTTCGACTATCCCCACGCCGCCAAGAACGCCGTGAAGGTGATCGAAAAAATCCTCGCCAACAAGCCGCCCACCGGCTCGCTCTACAACGTGAACCTCCCCGCGCACTCGCGAGGCGAACCGAAGGGAATCAAGGTCGTCCCGATGGGCGTCGGCCGCCACGGCGAGGGGTTCGAGAAGCGCCGCGACCCCCGAGGACGGACCTATTACTGGATGACCTACAATCCCCCGTTCCACCTCGAAGGACCCGAGACCGACGTCACCAGCCTCTGCGAGGGGTACATCACCGTCACCCCGCTCCACTTCGACCTCACCCGCCACGACCTCCTGAACGAAGTCGGCGGCTGGAACTGGTCGCTCTGATCAAAGCATAATTCTCCCTGTAGGGTAGGGCTTGCCCTGCCGTTCGGGGAGAAACAACGGCAGGGCAAGCCCTACCCTACGGGATCATCGTCAGTCGGCAGTTCGTTTTTCCCTCAGATTTCGACGAATTGGGAGTTTCCTCTCCATGAGCGGTCTCAGCGTCCGACAAGGTCCGAGCGAGTTGGATTTCCTGGCCCTGGGGGCCCTGGTTCACCGGCTCGACCCCGGTGTGATTCCGTTCCGGAAGGCGAAGACACTCGACATCCACGTCTCGGGCGGCGAGTACAACGTCGCCGCCAACCTGGCGGATTGCTTCGGCCTGAAGACCGGCGTCGCCACCGCCATGGTCAACTACGGGATCGGCGAACTGGTCCAGGCTCGCGTCCGCGAGATGGGCGTCCACCCGTTCTACAAGTGGTTCGAGCACGACGGAGTCCGAGGCCCGAACATCGCCACGGTTTACAGCGACCGAGGGCAAGGCGTTCGACCGCCGGTGGTCTTCTATAACCGCTCGAACGAGGCCGGGGCGATGCTCAAGCCGGGCGACTTCGACTGGGCGTCGATCTTCTCAAAAGGCGTCAAGTGGTTCCACTCCGGCGGGATCTTCGCCGCGCTGTCGGAGACGACCTCCGAGGTCATCATCGAGGGAATGAAGGCCGCCAAGGCCGCCGGTGCCGTCACCTCGTTCGACCTCAATTACCGGGCCAAGCTCTGGGCGTCGGTCGGCGGACCCCAGAAGGGCGTCGAGACGATCCGCAAGATCGTCGAGCACGTCGATGCCCTCGTCGGCAACGAGGAAGACCTGCAAATGGGCCTGGGTCTGAAGGGGCAGGACGTCCACAGTTCGTCGAAGCTCGACCCCCAGAGCTTCTTCGCGATGATCGAGCAGGTCCGGAACAACCACCCGAACGTCAAGTGTGTCGCGACGACTCTCCGCGAGGTCCACTCGACCAACCGCCATAGCTGGGCCGCCGTCTTGCACCTCGACGGTCAAAATTACGTCAGCCCGACCATGGAACTCGACGTGATCGACCGGATTGGCGGCGGCGACGGTTTCGCGGCCGGCCTGATCTACGGACTTCTGGCCGGGAAATCCCCCGAAGAAGCCCTCAAGCTCGGCTGGGCGCACGGGGCCTTGCTCACCACCTTCCCCGGCGACACGACAATGGCCAAGCTTCCCGAAGTCGAAGCCCTGGCCAAGGGCGGTTCGGCCCGGGTGCAGAGATAAGCAACTCTGTAGGGTCCGCTGTGCGGACCGTGATCCCGATCACCCGATCACGGTCCGCACGGCGATCCTACGGGAGATCATCATTCGATCAAAGCCGACTGAGGGGACCGACATGCTTACTGCCCAGGGATGCGTCACACGCCGCGACCGACTCTTCGCCGCCCTGCCCTCCCCATGCGACTTCCTGATCGTTGGCGACCCCGCGCACCTGGTCTACTTCGCCAATTACGTCCCCTCGCCGTTCGAATTTCGCTCGGTCGAGTCATCGGCGCTGGTGATCCTCGAACCGTCGAAGACCATCCTCGTTGCCGATAACCTGCTCGAACCGTTTCTCGACAAGGCCCACGCCGATGAGATCGTCGCGCCAACCTGGTACGACGGGACCGGCCCGACCAAACCCCGGCGCGGTCAACTCGTCGAATCGACGCTGGCCAGGCTGGCGAGCCTGCCCGGAACCCGGATCGGCGTGGAGCTGGGAGCCGTTCCCAGCGGCGTGGTCGAAGGGTTGAGAGCCGCTCGTCCGGGACTGGAAATCGTTGATATCACGCCCCTGATTCGTCCCCTGCGTCGTTCAAAAGATTCGGACGAGGTCGCCGTCCTCAACCGCGCCATCCGAGCCGGCGAGGCCGCGCACGCGGCGGCGCTCCGCGACATGAGGCCCGGGATGACCGAACTGGACGCGTATTTGCTCGTCCAGAACGCCGCCATGAAGGAACTCGGCGAGCGAGCGATCGTCTACGGCGACTTCGCCTCCGGCCCTCGAACCGCGACCGACAAGGGCGGCCCGCCCACCTTGAGGAAGATCGAGGCCGGCGACTTGCTCCTGCTCGATTTCTCGGTGATCGTCGATGGGTATCGGAGCGACTTCACGAACACGTTCGTGGTGGGCGGCGAGCCGACAGCGAAGCAGGTGGAACTCTTCGAAGCCTGCGTCGGGGCCTTGAAGGCGGCCGAAGGGAAATTGAAGGCCGGCAACAGCGCGGGCGAGGTGGATGCGGCCGTCCGCGACCATTTCGGGAAACTCGGCCTGATCGATCACTTCCCCCACCACACCGGCCACGGGATCGGCCTCGGCCATCCCGAACCGCCCTACCTGGTGCCCAACGGACCGGAAATTCTTGTAGAAGGCGACGTCATCGCCGTCGAGCCTGGTTTGTATCTGGAAGGAGTCGGCGGGATGAGGTTCGAGCGGAATTACCTCATCACGGCCGACGGGTTCGAGACGCTGTCGAAGCATGAAATCCGGCTGGAGCGGTGAGGCGTGAGGGAGATGGTCTACTCAACTCGACGGAAGAGTGATATTCTGAACGGTTGAAAGAGTTAGATTTTGCGCGACCAGCCACTCCCTGAACTAGCCATTATTGAAGCGCTTAGATTTTGAGGAGAGTAAGGTAGATGAGTGAGGAGAATGCGTTTGAGAAACTCGGCGGTCCTGCCCTCAAATGGGCGTGGGACCATCCCGACGAAGTTTTGAAGAAGATCCTGAAAGTCAACGAGTGGTTCAAGAAGAAATCGAATGTCGAAATCGAGGAAAACCCGTCAAACACCAGCCCAATTGCCCAGAAGGCAATCTTGATCCTTGGACCAGGTGGAGTGGGCAAATCAACCGTCGCAAGGATGCTTGCAGGAGATTTCGAAGACATTTTGACGGATGCTCCCGGTTATTATAAAGAAAGCCTAAACTTGGAAAAATTTCATCTCAATGACGATTCAAACATCGGAATTGTCGTTGCTCCCGGGCAGGAATATCATCGGCCGAGTACCTGGAACAGCCTCTACACTCAGATTGGTTTGGGAGCTTACCGAGGGATCATATTGCTGAATGCATTCGGATATCACACGTTTGGGGTCGGCTACCGGAGTCATCGAATCTATCGGGGTCTTGGGAAATCGGCTACGAAGCCCAGATTTATCAGGGCTTATCTGGAAGATCGTCGCGAAGATGAGTTAAGAGTGATTAAAAACTTGTCTCATCATGTACAATTATGTGAGAATAAACTCTGGATACTATCGCTCATCACGAAACAGGATCTTTGGTGGAAGGATCGAGAGCAGGTTTCTCAACACTATC
This sequence comes from Planctomycetota bacterium, assembly GCA_021778575.1. Taxonomy (GTDB): domain Bacteria; phylum Planctomycetota; class Planctomycetia; order Isosphaerales; family Isosphaeraceae; genus Tundrisphaera. The sequence goes on along the minus strand of JAJYCH010000193.1, from coordinate 1,932 downwards.
TTCAAAGCGCTTATGAAACGGAAATCTTAAACATGCTCGGTCAGCATGATCCGAAAAAGAGACGACATAAAAGTACCTTTGCTTCGCTCGTGATTAACAATTTCAAAAATGGAGAAGGCGAACTGCTTCAACCGAACACTGCGGGGTATGACCACAAGGAACAGGTCGATTCGTTGCGTGTTCTGTTCGAGACCGTATATGATCTCATGGAATGGGAGCAATCGTGATGGCCAAAGCCTTCTTGTCAAAGCAACTGGAAAACGTCGATGATCGCTTTGTTTCTTTAGCCAAGGAATATACGGAAAAGCTTCGGGGTTTGATCGACATTTTGGCCAACTACTATCAGCAAATGAAGCTTGAGGAGACAAATCGGAGGACCGGTACGATCGATGGCGTGAAGTTAGGCTACACTGTCGATATGACAAGAAGTGTTCTACCCATTGCGTTTGATCTGGCTCGTGCGATGTCGCAACATATCGAACATGTCGAGGTTGACCCATTGAGCAAAATGGAAATTCGTTTGAGACTGGCCGAACTCGAGGCTTCAACCAAAGCAGCGGATCGATTGATGATGATGATGTTTAAAAAAGACGTGGAAAAGCTCCTCTGGAAGAACTAGGAATCTACGATTCTCGTCGCCTTCTCATCAAATTCCTTCTCCACGAAAGCACCATGAAAGCTGGCATCGTCGGTCTTCCCAACGTCGGCAAGAGCACGCTGTTCAACGCCTTGACCATGTCCAAGGCGGCTCAGAGCGCGAATTATCCGTTCTGCACGATCGAGCCCAATGAGGGCGTCGTCAGCGTCCCTGATGGTCGGCTGGCACGGATCAGCAAATATATTGTCCCCAAGAAACTCGTTCCGGCGGCGCTTCGACTCGTCGATATCGCCGGGATCGTCAAGGGGGCCAGTGAAGGCGAAGGGCTCGGGAACAAGTTCCTCAGCCATATTCGCGAAGTCGACGCGATCCTCCAGGTTGTCCGCTGCTTCGAGGACCCCGACGTCGTTCACGTCGCCGGTAAGGTCGACCCGGTCTCGGATATCGAGACGATCGAGATCGAGCTGATGCTCGCTGATATCCAGACGCTCGACAACGCGGTCTCGAAGGCCGAACGGGCGGCGAAGTCGGGCGATAAAGAGGCCAAGCTCCGCGCCGAGGTGATTCGCAAGTGCCTCGATCACCTGGCTCAGGATCAGCCGCTCCGGAAGCTGGAACTCGACGAACTTGAAGCCAAGGCCATCAACAGCTTTGGCCTGATGACCGCCAAGCCGGTCCTTTACGTGGCGAACGTCGACGAGTCGGACCTGGAAGGCAAGAATCCGCTGGTCCAGCAGGTTCGCGACTTCGCCGCCAAGGTGGGCGCGTCGGTCGTCCCGGTCTGCGCCAAGCTGGAGTCCGAGATCGCCGAACTCGACGAGGCCGACCGCGCCGAGATGCTCGAATCGTCGGGACTGGCCGAGCCGGCGCTGACCGTCCTGGCCCGCGCCGCGTACAAGGTTCTGGGCCTCTCGTCCTACTTCACGGCCGGCGAGACCGAGGTCCGGGCCTGGACGTTCCCCAACGGAGCGACCGCCCCTGAAGCCGCCGGGGTGATCCACACCGACTTCGAAAAAGGATTCATCCGGGCCGAAGTTTATAGCCTGACCGACCTCGAAACCTACAAGAGCGAGAAAGAGATTCGAGCGGCCGGCAAGCTCCGCGTCGAAGGCAAGGCATACATCATGCAGGACGGCGATATCTGCCACTTCCTGGTCAATAGCTAATCGGCTGGACCCGTAGGGTGGGCTCGGCCCACCATTCGCAATCGCGCCATCATGGGTATATTTGTTGTGGCGAGACCACCCTACGGGGTGGTTCCCTCGGGTCCGCCCGCGTCGTACTGCGGCATTGGTTTGCCCCTCAGGTATTTATCGACTCGGTTGACGATGTTT
>JAJYCH010000192.1 GCA_021778575.1 Planctomycetota bacterium | reverse complement strand
GCCGTGACGTAGAGCGTCCACCCCCGGGACCGTGCCTCGGCGGGTTCCGCGCGCAGCCGCCCTCGTGTCCACGCGGCGACGACGGCGTAGAGCGGCAGGCCGACGAGGACGTAGGCCGTGCGCTGCTCGTAGATGTTGTTGATCAGGGCCCGGTCGTAGCCCGGATCGGTCCGTTCGATCCGACCAAGCCTCTTCGCGTCGTGGACGATCGCACATCGTTCGGCCGAGATATCTCGCGGCTTTTCTGGCGCAATCCAAAGATTCGTCGCAACAGGCACGAGAATAGCGGGCTAAAGTAGTCACCGCCCAGGTCATTGGCACTTTCCGGACGACTCCATGACCTGGAGTTGGCCGGAATGGGTTGTCATGCCTTGCCTCACGCGCTCATCAAGCATACTGCCCAGGAAGATTTTTCCACTACCTGTCGATTCTACTGGCCTGACCTTCGGTTTCGGGCGTAGATAGAGATAGAGCCGGATCGGATGGGTGAGGTTTTTCTCTCCATGATTGATCCGCGAGCTTTTCTGACACCGGGAGAGTAGCCATGATTCGGTTCCTGGGATTCGCGTCGAGCGGGATCAAGGCGATGGCGCTGACGCTGACGGTTGTGGCGGCCTCGGCTTCCTCGGCTCTCGCCCACGGCGGTGGTGGCGGTGGCGGTGGTCACGGTGGTGGTGGTGGTCACGGTGGCGGTGGTGGCGGCCACATGGGTGGCGGCTATGGCGGCGGCCACATGGGTGGCGGCTACGGCGGCCACATGGGTGGCTACGGCGGCTACGGCGGCGGTTATCGAGGTGGCTATAACGGCTATGGTTACGGCCTGTTCGGCCTGGGACTCGGCTCCGGTCTGGGCGGCTACGGCGGTGGTCTGGGCGGCTACGGTGGTGGTCTGGGCTACGGCTACGGCGGCTATGGCAACGGTTACGGCTCCGGCTATGGTTACGGCAACGGCTATGGCGTGAACAACTACTACTCGAGCGGCTACAACTCGGCCCCGGTCGTCAACCAGGCTGTGTCGGCAACTCCCTACCTGACCGAGCAGACCTACGAGCCGGGCGACGGCTATCGTTACCCACTCTATTACGACCCGGCCAACTCCCGCTACATCTACTATCCCGTCGCCAAGTGATTGATGGCTCGGGACGGTTGATTGGCACTGGAATACCCGCAGGTCGATGGCCACCGTGCCATCGACCTGTTTTCGTTCGAATCAAGGAAGTTCGCGAATCTTGATCTGACGGAACTCGACGGGCGAGCCTTCGGCTTCGAGGCAGATGTAGCCCTGGCGAGGCTCGCAATTGTTCCCGCCCGAGACTTCCTCGCCATTGACCCAGAGGCGGATCTCGCCGTTGATGGCGCGGACGTAGTAGTGGTTCCACTCGTTGAGCCCCTTGCTCAGCCGCTTGGAGGGGAAGCTCCGCGAGCCGTCGGGCGACAGCGGCGCGAACGGCTTCATCTTCGACGAGCCGACCGCGAAGATATCGCCGTGGGTCGTGAACCAGTCGGCCTTCTGGCCGCTCTCCTTCTCGAATTGCTCGGTATAGCCATGGTCGAGAACCTGGACCTCAATCCCGCCGCCCGGCAGGTTCCGCGGCTTCAAGCCCTGGAGGACCGAATCGGGAGTCCAGACAAAAAAGCCGCTGTTGCCACCGCTTTTTAAATGCCGCCAGCGGGCGACCATCTCGAAGTTCGTGTATTGCTTCTTCGTCCGGAGAACTCCCACCGGCAAGCCCGTGCCATGGACCTCCTCGCCGTTCCAGACCCAGGAATCGGCGTCGCCATTGACCCGGGCAAAATCGGCCTCGCCCAGCGTCTTCCAGCCGGGACCGGAACCGTCGATGAAGGCTTTGGGCGGGTCGTCGGCCGCCCCCAGCGGAGTGGCCAGTAGCAAGGAGGCCAGAATCAACCAGGCTCCGGGAAACATCAAGGATTTCATGGATACGGGACCCTTGTCACGAGATCAAAGCGAGCACCAGAGTCAGGGGCGAAGGTTTCTCATCCTAATCCGACCTCGGGGGAAAAGGAACGAGGAGGAGTTGGCGAGAGGTTATCGGATCTGGACCAAATTACGGAGCTTCTCTGCTCATCAGTCCTGAGCGCTCGATCTTGGCCGTCAGCCATTGTCGGATCGAAAGCTTGATCCTTAGAATAGAAGTGCCCAAAGGATCGCGCATCCCGCAGTCGACGACCACGGAGGCACCATTCATGAAGCGACTAACATTGATCCTTGCGAGTCTGCTCCTCACCGGCGTGGGTTCGGCCGCGAGGGCCGGTGAGCTCGACGCCGAATTCGGCGGTAAGGCCGCTCCGGTCGTCAGCCCGACCTCGGCCCTGGGCGCGTCGGCCAGCGAACTCGACGCTGAATCTCCCGACCAGGCCTGCCACCGACGCTATGGGTACTATCGCCATCGCGGATTTGGCTACGGCGGATTCGGCTACGGCGGGTTCGGCTATGGTCGAGGTTACTATGGCCTGGGCTATCGTCGAGGCTTCGGCTACGGCAGGTTCGGCTGGTGAGTCGCTTGCTCTCATCCCTCAGGCCGATGTTCCCGGCACTACTCGTTGGCCTGATGGTTCTCCGGTCCGGAGCCGGTTTGACCTGGGCTGACGGTCCGGCCCCTCGGCCGGCTCACCTTGTCGACGTCAAGGGGGTTCGCGAGCGGTTGGGGCTCAGCCCGGCTTATGATAATGTGACCGGGATCGAGTCGATCAAGGTCGCGGTGCTTGATTACGGCTTCGACGGGCTCGGCCCGAGCACGGGCTATCTGCCCGAATCCGCCGAGATGGTCGAGCATTACGACGCCGACTTCATCAAGAAATTTAACCTTGGCGACCCTGAGTTCCGCAAGCCGTTCGAGCCTGGAAATCGCCACGGGCGCGAGATGGCCCAGATCATCTGGTCGATCGCCGGAGCGCGGCCCGGCGGGCCCAAGTTCTACCTGCTCAACGCCAACGGTCCCACCTTGCTCCGCCGGGCGGTCCGGTACGCGATCGAAAAACAGGTTGACATTATTTTATTCAGTGGAGCCTTCGAAGGCGGCGGCAGCGGCGACGGCAAGGGGCCGATCGACCGGATTGTCGAGGACGCCACGGTTCGCGGGATCATCTGGGTCAATGCCGCCGGCAACTACGGCGGGCGGGTCTACAACGGGCCGATCAAGGTCCTGTCCGACGGCTATCTGAAGCTCAAGAACGTCGCCGATATCGCGGCCCTCCGGTTCCGGAACCGGGCCGATGAGAACACCTTGACCATCACCTTGACCTGGAACGACTACAAGGACGAGGAAGACGCGGGAACATCCAAGGATCTCGACTTGTTTGTCGAGGACTGGACCGGCCGGACCATCGCGTCGAGCCAGAAGATCCAGGTCACCGGCGACGTCGTCGCCAACGCCGACCAGAGCCGGAACCCCCGCGAGCGCGTGGTCCTGACCAACCTGCCGGCCAACCCGCACGTGCCGACCGACCCCGATATCTGCTACCGGATCAGGATCAAGGCCCGGGGCGGCCAGTTCACCGCGGGCGACAAGATCCGGATCTTGCTGACCGCCGCTCGCGACACCTACGTCCCCGCCGGTGGGGCCGGCCCCGAGGAAGCGGTCACCTTCGTCGACGCCAGCTATCAAGGGGAACTCTATCCGCCGGCCGACCAGCGAGGCGTCCTGACGGTCGGCGAAGGCGGCCCGTCGTCGTCCGCCGGTCCAACCCTCGACGGCCGTCCCAAGCCCGATGTGATCGTCGAAGATTCACGTGCTTATTTCAGTGATGGCCAGATGTCTTACGGATCATCCAACGCCGCCGCGTTTCTGGCCGGAACCGCCGTCGTCCTCAAGGCCGCCGAGCCCGGCCTCTACGGCAACCACTTGCTCGACCTCGCCCGCGAGTGCGCCGCGGCCAGGCAAGACCCGAACACCCGACCGACCAACCCGCCTCGACCGGTTCTTCGAGCCTGGAAATGCCCGACCAAGGCACGGCTGACCACCGTCGTCCGTGGGGGAATTTGATCAACCCGTCGAGATTTCTCCCCCATCAAGACTTGATTCACCCTCCAGCAAGGCCCGCTTGCGCTCGATCCCCCAGCGATAACCGCCGAGTCCGCCATCCCCCCGGATGACCCGGTGGCAAGGGATCACGACCGCCAGCTCGTTCGACCCGCAAGCGTTCGCCACGGCGCGGACGCTCGACGGTCGACCGATCGCTCGGGCGACCTCGGCATAAGTCATCGTGGTCCCGCGCGGGATCGCCCGGAGAGCTTCCCAGACCTGACGCTGAAAAGCTGTCCCGCGAATGTCGAGCGGCAGGTCGTGCCCGACCCCGGGAGACTCAACCAGCGCCACCACGCGTTGCAGCCGGTCGGCGAATTCCGCGTCATCGCCGGCAAGTTCCGCCGCAGGGAACCGATCGACCAGGCCGCGAATCAACACCTCGGCCGAATCCCCCAGAGCGATCGAGCAGAGACCACGATCCGTCGCCGCGACGATGATCCAGCCCAGCGAGGATTCCGCCGTCGCGTAACGGATCGACTGCCCCTCGGCCCCTCGCCGATACTGGGCGGGAGTCATCCCCAGAGCCTCGCCCGAAGCCTCGTAACCCCGCCCCACCGAGCCGAACCCCGCCCCCAGGATCGCCCCGGCGACCGATTCGCCCGCGCTCAGTCCGTCACGTAGCCGCTCGGCCCGGATGCCCCTCGCAAACTCCCTGGGGGATACGCCTACCACCCGCTGGAACAACCGCCGAAAGTAACCAGCGCTCAACCCGACCTCTGCCGCCAGCTCCGCCAGGCTGGGAATCGTCTCGGCCCGAGCAATCAACGAACACGACCGAGCGATCGCGTCGGATTGAGCTTTGTCGACCTTGGGTTCGTTCGGCGAACACCGCTTGCACGCTCGAAATCCTGCCCGTTCGGCCGCCACCGGATCGGTGAAGAACCGGACATTCGCCCGGTTGGGCCGACGCGACCGGCAAGTCGGCCGGCAATAGACGCCCGTCGTCCGGACGGCATGGACGAACACCCCATCGGCCGCTGGATCACGCTGCTCGATCGCTTCCCAGCGCAAGTCGTCGGTATCGAACAGAGTTGTTGTCATCACCGGGTTCGCTTCGGGTGCGGTATCGGTCGAGTGAACATCTCGATTATGACGTCCCCGTAAAAAATCTCTTCCCGGAACTGGACCTGCAATTCGGTTCGGCGCGACGATTCACTCCACTGCCTGAACCGGTCCGGAATAAGATCGTTCGATCGGGCTCGGGCGACCACACTTTTCCCGGCCAGGATTCGCCAGCGGTTGATTCCCATGAATCGCGAGGCAATCCGCCGAACCTTCCCGACGACCGGCATCTTGTCGCCCACCGTCGTGAATGCTAGAGTCCAAATATTCAACAACCATTCCACCCTCTCCCCCAGCGAGGTCCACCATGCTCCGATTGCTCGGTCCCGGGACCCGGCTTTGCGACGGTCGGACCCGCCGCGAGATCCTCAAGATCGGCAGCCTCGGCCTGCTGGGTGCTGGACTTCGTTTGCCCGAACTGGCCCAGGCGACCACTCGCGCGGATGACTCGACCTTTGGCCGGGCGAAGTCGTGCATCGTCCTGTTTTTGATGGGTGGGCCGCCGCAACATTCCACCTGGGACCCCAAGCCCGACGCCCCGCCCGAAGTTCGTGGCGAATTCGGCTCGATCGCGACCAAGGTTCCCGGGATGTCGCTCAGCGGCCTGTTGCCGCTCACCGCCCAGCAGGCCGACAAGATTTGCCTGCTCCGGGCGATGTCGACCGGCGACAATGCCCACTCGTCGAGCGGTTATTACATGCTGACCGGTCGGCCGCACTCGCCGCAGAATGTCGAGAACGCCAACCCGGGGGCTCCGAATGACTCGCCAAGCCTGGGCTCACTCGTCGGTCGAGTCGCGACTTCGAGCGGCGGCTTGCCGACTTCGATCACCCTGCCGCACCGGATCTTCAACACCGATGGTAGCGTCTGGCCCGGTCAGGACGCTGGATTTCTCGGCCGGGCGGGCGATCCCTGGTTGCTCAACGCCAAGCAAACTCCCGAAGGGTATCGGGTTCAGGAGATTGACCTCCCCACCGACCTCGACCCGGCGCGGATGGGGCGGCGGCTCGAACTGATCGACGGGTTCCGCCGGAACCTCGACAACTTCGATCGCGACCCCTCGGCCCGACTGCTCGATGAACAGACGCGCCGGGCGTTCGAGCTCCTGCGCTCGTCGGAGGCCCGGAAGGCGTTCCGGATCGAGGATGAACCCCAGGCTGTTCGCGACCGCTACGGCGCGACCCCGTTTGGCAACGGAGTCTTGCTCGCCCGGAGGATGGTCGAGGCCGGCGTCCGGTTGGTCCAGGTGAACTGGTATCGAGGGGCCGACGAGCCCCCCGCGAACCCGTGCTGGGACAGCCACACCCAGGAGCCCGAACGGCTCAAGACGGTCCTCGGTCCGCCGACCGATCGAGCGTTCTCGGCGCTGGTGGAAGACCTCGCGGCCCGGGGGAAGCTCGACGAGACGCTCGTCGTCTGCATGGCCGAGTTCGGCCGGAGCCCGCGCCTCGACGGCAACGCCGGCCGGAACCACTGGGGCTCGGTCTTCTCGATCGCGATGGCCGGCGGTGGCATCAAGGGAGGCCAGGTCTACGGCTCGTCCGACAAGATCGGAGCGCAACCCCGAGACGGGCGAGTCCGCCCCGAAGACCTCGCCGCGACCATCTTCCACTGCCTCGGCCACGAGCCCAACGCCGAATATCAGGATCGGCTCGGTCGCCCGCACTTCCTCAGTCGGGGCGAGGTGATCCGGGCGATCCTGTAATCGCCCGACAGGACGAATTCTGCCGATCGACCCTGACGGTCCCTCATCTCGGTGATCTCGGAGGAGGCGGGGGTGCTGCTACCGGCGCTGCCCCTCCAACCTTGTCGACGGGTGGCTTGAGCGTCGGCAAGGTAACATCGGGATGAGCCGATCGGAACTCCAGGAGCATTTCCTCGGCTTCAAGCCGGAAGAATTTCACCTTCAACGCGTCCTCCGACCGCCCTTGACCGGTCGCGGCGTAGTTCTTGGTCATCTCCTCCAGCCGTCTTGTTCGCTCCAGGTGGTCGTGGATGGCGACGAGTCTCTCGACCGGAGCGGTTCTGAGGCGTAGTTCCTCTTCCATCCATCGACGCGACCAGTTTGCCATGTCCTCAGGGATCGACGACACCGTGGTCATTACGATCCGCTGCATGGTGGCTTCATAGAATTCTCGTGCCGTCTCGATCCGGGCTTCAATGATCTGCTTGATGGCGGGATCAAGGGGAGGAAGTGGTTTCCCTCCCCCTGGCTTCTGTCCCGCGCCTTGCTGCGCGAGCAACCCGGAACCTGCGGCAAGCATCCCGAGCGAGGCGACGACTGCGACGAGAATTTTGACCTTGGTCATCATCATCGTTTGCAAAACTCCTTCCATCAGAATGGCGACTTCGGTCGAGGCGACCACTGCCGAGGCCCGACCCGCCGCGATCAGGCTTGCGGCGTTGGCCGTGGCCAGGATCATTCCCGCCGGTACAGACGGCAAGCTGTCTCGATCGACCGTCGCCGATAGCGACTCCATCGAGGAGGCAACGTCTGGTCGGGCGAGCCGACGTTTCAAGATGGCCTTCGCTCGGGAAAGCCGGCCCGAGAGTGTCCCGATCGGCCAACCGAGCCGGGTCGCCGCCTCCTGATGCGACATCCCTTCCAGCTCGCAGAGGACGATCGGCGCACGATACTTCTCCGGAAGTCGGCTCACTTCCCGGTCCAGAAGCGGCAGGCGTTCATCCGGTCGTCCGACCGTCGATTCCGGTTCGGGGAGATTTGGCACCTGTCGCTCCCGGCTTCTTCGCCTGGATCTCGACGTTCT
>JAJYCH010000191.1:3523-7883 GCA_021778575.1 Planctomycetota bacterium | reverse complement strand
GCAGCCCCCCCCCAGTTCGGCCAGGACCCGACGTTCGGTGACGACCGCCCGGTGGGTCGCCGGGTGGTCGAGCGGCTTGAGCAGCGCTCGGGTCCATTCATCATCGATCCGGCACTCGATTCCCAGGGCCCCCTGCCCGACCGCCGGCAAGAATCCGGGCGGTCCGAGCCGATCGGTCACGTGACCGTCGAGCCCCAGGCGACGCAAACCCGCCTCGGCCAGGACCACCGCGTCGAGTTCGCCGCAGAGCGCCTTGTTGAGCCGGGTCTCGACGTTCCCGCGGACTCCCACCACGTTCAGGTCGGGCCGGGCGTAAAGGAGCTGGGCGCGACGTCTGAGCGACCCGGTCCCGACGGTCGCTCCGCGCGGAAGTCCTTGCAAGGTCAGTGCTTTGGGGGCGATCAAGGCGTCGGCCACGTCTTCGCGCTCGGGGACGGCTCCGAGGGTCAGGGTATCGGGGCCCTGGGTCGGCAGGTCTTTCAGGCTATGCACGGCGATCACGACCGTTCCGTCGACCAGGGCTCGCTGGATTTCCTTGGTGAACAGGCCGGTCCCGCCGATCGCCGCCAGGGGGGAGTTCCGGTCGCGGTCCCCCTGAGTCTTGATCTCGATCAGCTCGACGGTCAGGCCCGGATGAAGGCTCCGGAGCCGGTCGGCGACCCACTCCGACTGCCATCGGGCGAGCTGGCTCCCTCGGGTTCCGATCCGGATGCCCCTTGGCTCGACGATTTTCGTGCTCACGGCTTCCCCTCTGCGCGGGCCACGACGACCACCAGGACCTTCGACGCCCCGGCCCGCTTCAGGGCTCTTGCCGCCGCGCCACAGGTCGCTCCCGTCGTCAAGATATCATCGATCAGCAAGACCGTCCGCCCTTTCAGTCCGGGAACCTCTCGGGCTCGAAACGCCTGGCGCATCAGCTTCGCCCGTTCGGTCCGGCCCGCCAGGGCCAGCTTCGGCGTGGCCACAACCCGGCGGAGGACCGGCTTGACCGGCAGTTCCAGCGCCCGACCGACGCCGACCGCCAGGGCTTCGGCCTGGTTGTACCCTCGGCTCAGCCGTCGACGCCAGTGGAGCGGAACCGGGACGACCCAGGCTTGGGGTATCCGTTCGGCTCGAAGCTGGTCGAGCTGTCCCTCGACGATCAGTTCGCCCAACCAGCGGCCGATCCAGGCGTTTCGCTCGTGCTTCAGGCTCAGGCAGAGCGACCGGATCGGCCCCTGATAAGGCCCCAGGGCCACCGCCCGATCGAACCCGAGCGCGACGCCCCGGCATTCCGAGCAGCCGCCGGTCCGATCGGCGTAGGGCCCGACCGGCATCGCGCAGCGGGCGCAGGTCCGTCCCGAGGCTCCCAGGAGTTCGCGTCGGCAACCGTCGCAGAACGCCGGGCCACCGGTCTCGGCCTCGCAGATCGGGCAATAGCTGGGGAACAGGAGCGAGTCGACCGCCCGGCCCGCCCAGCCCCACGAATCACGGAGCCGCCGGCCGGTCGAGACCAGGACCTCCTCGATCGGTTTGCGGAGATTTCTCAAGTCGCCCTCTGACCCGACTTCAGATAAGGCTCGAGCTGTTCGCGAAGATGGGTCCGGGCCCGAGCCAGGAGCGACTTGACGGCCGCCTCCGACCGCCCCATCACCTCGGCGATGTCGGCGTAGCTCATGTCTTCGAACTTGTTCAGGAGGACGGCCAGCTTCTGGTCCTCGCCGAGGATATCCAGGGCCTCGCGAACCACGTCGGAAAGCTCGACCGACCGCATCTGCGCCGAGGGGGTTCCTTCGCGGGCCAGGGCCTGGTCTTCGAGCGGCCGGAGCCCCATCTCGGTCGCTTGACCGCCGTCCATCGCCATCCCCAGGGCGACCGCCGGGTTCCGACCCCGGCTCCGGAGATGGTTCATCGCCAGGTTGTTGGCGATCGTGAACAGCCAGGTCGAGAACTTCGCCTTGGGCTTGTACCCTTTCCGGGCGCGGTAGATCCGCAAGAAAACGTCTTGAGTCAGATCTTCGGCCTCGTCCACCTTACCGATCAGGTGCGTGAGAACACCCACCAGTCGATGCTGGTATCGTTCGACCAGAACCTCGAATGCGCCGGGGACGTCGTCCCTGATCTGGAGCATCAGCCGGACATCGGGGTCTCGGGCTTCGAGTTGTGCCTCCAAGCTCTCACCGGTCGACACGACGCCTCCCTCGATCATCGAGCCTCGTCAAACAAAGGGCTGGCCGCCCCGGAAACTTGAACCGCCCCCGAGCCACCGTCCCCACCAACGGCGACTTCCGAACGTCGCCGGAGCTGACCGCAGGCCGCGTCGATCTCGCGTCCCTTGGTCTTCCGGACGCTGACGCTCAGGCCCCGGGCTTTGAGAACTCCCTCGAACCGCCGGACCGACTCGGCCGTCGGCCGCTCGTAAGGCAAACCCGGTACAGGATTATACGGAATCAGGTTGGCGTGAGCCTTCCGGGCGTCAAGAAGATCGGCCAGCGCCCGGGCCTCGGCCAGTCCGTCGTTGATTCCGCGAAGCATCACATACTCGAAAGTAACCCGTCGGCCGCTTCGGCGGAAGTATTCGTCAGCCGCATCCATCACATCATCAAGTCCGACCTTGGCGTTGATCGGCACCAGTTCGTCGCGCAAGCTCGCCGTCGGGGCGTGAAGCGAAACCGCCAGGTTATACGATCGATCGAGCGCCGCCAGCTTCCGCATCTTCTCCGGCAGGCCGACCGTCGAGATCGTCACCCGACGCTGGCCCATGCCAAGCCCTTCGTTCGAGCAGACCCAGTCGAGCCCGGCGATCAGGTTGTCCAGATTCGCCAGGCTTTCCCCCATTCCCATCACCACCAGGTTCGTCAGGCGTTCGTCGAGGGGCAAGAGGTTCCGGCTCCGGACGATCTGCTCGACGATCTCCCCTTTGGTCAGGTTCCGCTCGACCCCCTTCAGGCCGCTGGCGCAGAAGACGCAGCCCATCCCGCAACCGACCTGCGAGCTGATGCAGACGGTCCGGCGATCGACCTCGGCCATCAGGACGCACTCGACCCGTCGACCGTCCCGACACTCCAGGAGTAGCTTATCGGTTCCGTCCGGGGCGACCTGGTGCTTCGAAATCGTCATCGAGAAGACCGACCAGTGCTCGGCCAGTTCGTCGCGGAGCCGTTTGGGGAGATCCGACATCACGTCGAACCCTTCGGCCCGGCGCTCGAAGATCCAGCGGTAGACCTGCCCGGCATGGAACGGCCGATGACCGCGCTCCACCATCCAGGCCCCGAGTTCCTGGGGAGATATTTCGAGCAACGAACGCCGCGGATCACTCATCGAACAACCGCCATCCCTCGTCACCAAAGATTGCCGACCGCAGGAACTTCTCTTCTTATCCTATCAGTTCCGCAAGTCCTTGGCGACCGGTCCGATTGGCGATCCAGGAGAATTGAAAGTCTTGTCGGGCTCGCTGTGCCGACCGTCCCCGGAAATGCCGCCCGTGGCCGACAGTTTCGATTCGGGCCACTCGAAAAGGCGATCGAACGGACGATCCGCGCAGCGGACCCTACAAATGTCGATAGACTTTGCAATCTTTCTGGTCTCAAACGTAGACGAGTCGCCAGATCAGGGCGTGTTCGACTAGGATAAGAGAATCAAGGCTCAAGGCCGGGATTCACTGCCCGATCTCGCCCGGAGGAGTTCGGCGCGACCTGGCTTCCGGGGATATTGCTTCATCGATTGGGAAGTGATGACCAGCCTGATCCTGAACAGGAGGACTCGTCATGGCGGAAGCCGGGATCGGCCTTGTCGGCTGGGAAAGGGCGCTCATGGCAGCGGAAAAGGTCAAGGAGCGGCTGCGGCGGGCGACCCGCGCGCTCGACGCGGCGGGAATCCCTTACGCGGTGGTCGGTGGCAACGCCGTCGCCGAGTGGGTTGCCCGGCTGGATGAGGACGCCGTTCGTAACACGCGCGATGTCGATCTCCTGATTCGTCGTCCTGATTTCTCCTCGGTGAAAGCCTGCCTGGAAGCGGCCGGGTTCGTTTATCACGAATTCCTGGACATTGATGTCTTCGTAGACGGTCCGCAAGGCAAACCTAGCGGTGGAATCCATCTCCTCTACGCGGGTGAGAAAGTCCGGCGTGACGACGACTTCGCATTGCCCCAAATCGATGAGTCGGAACGAGCCGTGGAGTTCCAGGTCGTCAGGCTCGAGGCACTCCTGCTGATGAAGTTGACCTCCTATCGGCTCAAGGACAAAGTTCATATCCTCGACATGATCGGCGTCGGCCTCATTGACGCGACCTGGCCGGCTCGCTTCCCGGTGCCGCTGGGCGATCGATTGCAACAATTGCTCGACGACCCAGACGGATGATGAACCAGGTAGAAATGAGCCAG
>JAJYCH010000191.1:0-3513 GCA_021778575.1 Planctomycetota bacterium | reverse complement strand
GCCAGCGGCGAGAGCTCTTAATCGGCCTCGGGCATCAGGCCGGTCTCGACGGCCCGGCGGAAATCCTCGGGGCTGGTGTTCCAGGTGATTTGATAGGTCGATTCCAGCGGCACGGGAACCTGCCAGCCCTCGGCCAAGAACAGGGGCATCTCGCGAAGATTGTCGCCGACGGCGACCGGCTCGACATAATAGGCGAGCATCTCTCCGGTTTCGTACGAAGCCAGAATCCGAGCCAGGTTCCGCCCAGGTTTGATGGAAATCGTGGAACGGTCCCGCCGGAACGCGCGACCAATCGTGCAGCGGCATGGCATCACCTCCCGTTCCCCATGATACACGCAGAGGTTCGGTTCGGGGCCGACACCTTCTCTTCCGCGTCGCCTGATTCACGCGATCCAGAGGTCGTGGCAGGCTTGCTCGTAACTCTCCTCCAGGTTGAGCGGGACTACCAGGTCGGCGCTCAACCAGAGGGGCAAGGTCGGCAACGGTCCTCCCACGGTCAAGACATGCGACCACGCTTCGAGGATCGTTCGCTCGCCTTTCCTGGTCCAGCGACACGACGCGGCGTAGAGGGCCGGAAGCGGCTCGCCCAGGGTCGGGTCGGCATGGCCGATCCCGGCCAGGAGATCGGCGTAGAGGTTGAAGTGCCGGATCGTCACCAGGTCGACGATGCTGACCGCTACACCTTTCTGGAGCAGCGCCACGCACTTTGCAAGAAAAACATTCCGATGTTCCGGCCGGTCCTTGTTCGCCGGGCTGACGATCTCGATGGCCGCGACCAGGTGTCGACCACGCCTGGCATCGAAGATCCGGACCTCGTACTCATCGAAATCGGCAAGTGTCGTCTCGACCGCCAGACTCGGTTGAGCGGGAGCCCAGACGGCGGTCGCCACTCCGCCGTTCCCTTCAGTCTGCCTTGATAATGCCAGAGCATCGTCATGCTCGGACGCCGCGATATCGATCTCGACCCGAGATCCCGAATGGACCCGAGGCTCGGCCACATAGCCGGCGGGAAGTTGCTGGCGTAGTTGGTGGACAATGACCGCCGGCCATTGGCCGTGGAAGCCCTCCCACGAGGTTTGTAAGTCGAGCGGCGGTCGAAAGTGGTCGCGGAGCGGCATCACGGGTTCCCCTTTGGCAAGCTTTCTATCCGCTTCTTGAGGTCGTGTGACGCGCTTCAAATCGAACGATTTCTTCCTTCAACTGGTTCGCGAGTTTCTTGAGCGATTGCTTGGAGAGTTCGCGTGCTCGCGGATTGGCCACGGATTCACTTTCGAGTTCCCGCAACCGGTCCTCCAGGAGCTTGAGTTTGGCTCGGGTGTTTTCCAGTTGCCGCTGACTTTGCAGGCTCATAGGACAACCTCGACGACGCCTCAGTCGACTTCGCGCAGGAATTCGCTGGCGCCGGACATGCCAACGACTCTCCGCCCAAGGCCTTGAATCAAGCAACGAACCACATCGCCATTCTCGGGCCGGACCGACTCTGGACGCAAGCCTGCACGGGCCACGCCCGCGCGTTCGGTTCCGATCGCTTCGGCGCGGGTTGAGCAGAGCCGATCCACGGGCGCCTCGGGCCCGGCGATCAGGGCTTTTCGGTTGGCCGGGACGCGACACCGCCGGCCGGGCTGACCGTCGGGTCTTTCTTGATGGCGTCGGGCAACGGTGCAAGGGGTTCGGTCAGCGCCGTCAGGACACTCTTGAGCCGGGAACGGCTCGGGGAATCCGGGGCAAGCTTGTCATCGGCTGTTTTCTTGGGCTCGTTCGGAGTCGGTTTCACCGTCACCTTGACCGATTGTCCGCCGGAACCCTCTTTGGTCGGCGGTTTCGGCCCTTCGACATTCATTTCGGGGATCGACCGGAGACCGCCGCCGATCCTGGCTCCCACCAGCATGCCTCGGCTCCGCTCGTAGGTGAGAATCTCCTTCTTGGGATCGCTGTCCGGTCCCGGCCCATGAAATTTGTGCCCGTCGTGCCAGACACCCGTGATCTCGACCGAAGCCGATAGAAAGAATTCGACGCTGGAAGTATCGGTGGTCTTCCGGGTCCGATAGATCATCACCAGGTCGCCGACCTTCCGCCCTGCCTGCGGTCCCACGCTCAGGCCCGAGATTTCGACATGTTTGGGGTTCCCCCAGACACCCTTTTCATCCCGGATCAGCAAGACCCCTTGGCCGTGCTTTCGGCCCAATCCCAGCTCATTCTCGACAATGTGCGGCACAACCACGATGGCCTTGGCTTCGCTCAGAAATCGCGCCGGGATGCCGGAATGAGGGTCCGACGAGATCTCTTCGAGCAACCGGGTCGCCTGGATCTCGACGAAATGATCGTCTCGGGCTTCAACGACCGAGCCCATCGCCAGGATCAACCCGACCACGAGTCCCCAGCACGGCGTTCTGTCCATGGTCATCGACTCCGTTCGAAATCGAGAGGCCCGGCAAATCCCCGCGGTCAACCCGAATCCATTCGCGTCGCGAGAACAATAACCGGCTCGGCCCAAACGGGGTAGACGAACTTGCGAACTTGCGACGCCAGGAATCTCAATCGGTTCCAGGATCAACGAATTCAGAGCGCTTCGGCGCAGGTCGAGCAAAGCAGATCCACGGTCTCATTGGTGAAAGTCGCCGAGAACGTCGCGCGACGGCAGACACTGCATGAGAGCGGCTCGAATTTCTTGATCAGCGAGTTCCAGTACAATCGATAGTGGCGGGTCGCTTGCTTGCGCTGGATCACGATCGGAACGACCAGCGACGGCAGACGGACCCGGACGACCGCGACCGGCTTCAAGGCGGCCCGGAGCGCGTAGTTTTCCTGGATCTCGGCCAGCTTCCGCCGGAGTTCCAGATCCACGGCGCGTTTTCGGGCGGCGATTTCCTCGGGCGAAAGGGGCGTTGCCGCTCGACGCTTCGAGCCGCCCGCTTCGCCGTCGAGGGCCCGGTAATAATCCTGGAGCCGCTTCCGGTCCCGTTCGAGACGCTGCTCGATCCGCTTGACGAAATCGGCCGATCCGGCGATCAGTCGCCGCTTCCCTTCGAGGACCGCCGTCGCCCAGGTCGCGGGTTCCTCGGACGCGCCGACGGGCTTCTCGCCGACCAGCCCCGCCTCCTGGAACAGGTCGGGCAAATCCACGATCGACTGGCTCTCGGCGTTGATCCCGACGCGGAAAATCCCTTCCCAGACATCCTCCGACCGGAGCGAGCCCAACAGCGTCCAGGCGTGATATTCGACCAGCGAGGGCTCGGCCACGCCGCATTTGGCCCGGGCGTTTTGCCAGCCGAACGTCTGAGCCACCTTGTCGGTCAGGTCGCGGCTGGTCAGGTAGCGCTCGGGGATGCAAAACGAACCGTCGCGCGGCACAATCTCATCGAGAACCCGCCCCGCCACGTCGAGAAACTCGCTCGCCAGGCCCACATGAAGCGCCCCCGGAATCGCCGAAACGCCGAGCAAGAACTCCTCGCCCGGCAACTGGGCCGCCTTCGCGACCTCGGGAGGCATCACCACCGAACCGGGGCTCGACGG
>JAJYCH010000190.1:3405-7892 GCA_021778575.1 Planctomycetota bacterium | reverse complement strand
TCCTGGGCAAACGGATCGGCCAGCTCTCGCGGAAGACCGGCGCGATCACCCTGCCCGATCTGCTCCGCGAGCGCTACGGAAGTCCCGCGCTGGGGCTCTTGACCAGTCTCCTGGTCGTTTTTTTCCTGACCTGTAACCTGGTCCCCCAGTTCAAGGCGGGCGGGGTGATCATGAAGATCGTCCTGCCCTCGGCCGCCTATACCTGGGCGTCGGCCGAGGATCTGAACGTGACTCTCGACATGGGTTACATCGTCGGCCTGACGATCTTCACGGCCACGGTGGTGGCGTACACGGCTTACGGCGGGTTCCTCGCGGCCGTCTGGACCGATGTTTTCCAGAGTCTGGTGATGGCGGTGGGCGTGATCATGCTCTTTCCGATGATGGCTTGCGGCGGCCTGGAAGCGGCAACCTACAAGGGGATGGAACTGGCGGGCGACGGCTTCGCCTTCGGCCCGGGCGCGGGGCGGTCGTTCCATCCGTTGACGCTCGCGCTCTCGTTTTTCGTCATGTGGGCGATTACTGGAATGGGCCAGCCGTCGACGATGGTCAGGCTGATGGCGTTTCGCGACTCGCGGACGCTGCGCTGGTCGATTCTTTACCTCACGTTCTATAATATTTGTATCTACATTCCAATTATTTTCATCTTCATCGCCGCCCGGAGTATCTTGCCCGGGCTCCAAAATCCGGACGAGGTCATGCCTCGGCTGGTGATCCACCTGGCTCACCCGCTGATCGCCGGCTTGATCCTGGCCGCCCCTTATGGCGCGGTGATGAGCACGGTGAGCGGTTTCTTGCTGATTGTGGCGTCGGGTCTGGTTCGCGACGTTTACCAGCGGTTCTTCCGTCCGAAGGCGAGTGAACGAGAGATCGCCTGGGCGAGCTATTCGGCGACGGTGGGGATCGGCCTGCTCGCGGCGGTGATCGCGCTCAACCCGCCCCAGTACTTGCAGTTGATCGTGGTCTTCGCCAGCGCGGGGATGGCCTCGGCCTTTCTGATGCCGGCGCTTCTGGGAGCCTTCTGGCGGCGGGCGACGGCCGCTGGAGCCCTGGCATCGATGAGCGTCGGAGCGATTGTGACGCTTCTGCTTTATGGGTACGGGACGTACCTCGGTTTTCAGAAGGTCGATCAGATGATCGGCCCCAAGATGCAGACCTTCGGCGCGTATTATCTGTTCGGATTCGATCCGTGCGTCTGGGGCTTGCTCTCGTCGTTGATCGCCGGAGTCGTGGTCAGTTTGTTCACCAATCCCCCCGACCCGAGCCGCGTGGCCTTGCTGTTTGACGAACAACCACCGGACGCGCCGGCTCCGGCAACCGTGGCTCTGCATCCCGAGCGAGCGGCGGACGTGGCGACCGAACCCGAAGCTGCGGGGTAGGGTTGCATTCAAGCGCTCGAAAGCCCATAATCTGATTCTATCCGGCGAACTTCACCTCGTCGGAATTCCCGTCAACACCCGGCCGTTCGATGGCCGGTGAAAAGGGCAGGGGGATTCCCTTTCGAACCCTGCCCAGGTTCCCGATGCTCTTACGGTTGTCGACGCAAGCTCGACGAAAGGTCAGGCGTGGTCATCCACGTCCTCACCCGAGTCTTGACTTGTTGTGCGGGAGCCCGTTCGATCGGCTTCGGGAATCGTTTTTTTGGAGGAACGGCCGAACATGGCGGAAAAATCGTCGGAACTACCCGTCCGGATCATCGGTAGCCGCGAACTGCACCAGAACTTGCCGACGATCCTCCGCGAGTTGGAGCGTAACGACGTCCGCTATGTCCTGACGGTTCACGGCAAGCCCCGGGCGGTCCTCGTTGGCGCCGAGCCTTACATGAACCTGGTTCTCGACCGCAAGAGCCCGAGCGAGGCCCTGGTCGGGCTTCAGCTCAGCGCCTTGCTCGGCGAGACGCTCCATCCCGACTCGCTCGAAGACCTGGAGCGGGCTCTCGATCCGAAATCCGAGTAACCTGGCGGATTCCGTCGCGATGGTCGGAGCTTTCGCGCGATCCTGGGCTTGACAGCGATTGTCGAAGTGGGATCGATCAAGGCGAATTTTACAATCGATCGGGTGGTCGGGTGACTCGTCTGCTCCCCATTCGCGACTTGAGAGTTTTCGAAGTTTTTCGCCCGGAATTTCGGCGTTCGGCTAATCGGGGTGTAGACTTGAGTCGAAAGCGAAGGATTGGCCATCGCCCTCCGAGGCGAAATTCTTCGAGCAGCGGCATTCGGGTTGCTTTGGTAGCTCACTCAGTCGCACCTCGGACTGACCTCCACTGAGTGAAGGACCCGATAAACCGGACCCAGGAGTTTCCTTTCATGGACCACTTGACCTTGGCCCCGATCGCGGTCCGCCGTTTGCGACTGACCGTGGCGTTGACCTCCGTGCTGATCCTGGCAAGTGTCGCCGGATGCAGTCATCGCCGGACCGCGATGCGTCCGGTTTATGGAGCACCAGTCGTCGGCGGTTCGACGATTGTCACCCCCACCACTCCGTCCGGACCGATCTTGACTCAGCCCGAGAATGACGAGCCGATCCTGTCACCGATTCCGGGAAACTCGTCGGGTGCGAGCACCGATGGCGTGAGCCGGACCGGTGGCACGCCCCCGGTCCCGGCCGAAGCTGAACCACCCTTGAATGATCTCAAGCCGATCGACAAGGGACCGTCCTCAAGCGGTGCCGGTGGGATCAACCTGAACAAGCCGACCGCGTACAAAGGAACCGGGCGGTCGGCCAGCGTTCCGGTCCGGAACTCGAAGGCCACTCTCCGCGAGGCGGTGGCCCGGTTCACCCCCGATTCGACGGATCTGTTCCAGCCTCCCAAAGCCGATCGCCCCTGGAAGTACGTCGTCGTCCACCACAGCGCCGCCGAAAAAGGGGGGCTCGATCAGATCGATCGCGACCATCGCAAGATTCTGGGCTTTGAAGGGTGCGGATATCACTTCGTGATTGGCAACGGCACGGACAGCCCGGACGGACAGATTGAAATCGCCGACCGCTGGCTCAACCAGAAGCATGGTGTCCACTGTCGGAACGGCAAAAATTCGGACGTGAACGAATACGGAATCGGGATCTGCCTGGTCGGGAACTTCGATCAAACGAAGCCCACCGCCAAGCAGGTTGCCGCCGCCCGGGCGCTGGTTGCCTACCTGAGCGACCGCTATCAGATTGCTTCCGACCACGTCGGAGCCCACGACCAGTTCGCTGATGGTCCCACCGCCTGCCCCGGCAAGAATTTCCCGTCCGATGCCATCCTCGGTTCGAAGCACGTGGCCGCCCGTTGAGCCTTACATCAAAGATTTACCCCGATTGGTAACCGCAATCCACTGAGATAGAAAATGAACGAGCCGGCCCGACGAACGATCGTCGGACCGGCTCGTTGAGTTGGTGCGATACCGTCAATGCTCTCACGGGGCTTCGACGATCTCTTTCTTGGTCGTGGCGATGATGCCCATCAATTCCGAGATTTCTTTGTCGCCGACACTGTAAGTCTTGAGGACCTGAACCAGGTCGTCGGCGATCGCCTGGAATTGTTCCTCGGTGATCTTCATGCCCGCGTGAGTGGTCTTCATGTCGCGACCGGCGTACTTGAGTGGTCCGCCCGAGACCGCGCTGATCTGCTGGACGAGCAGTTCTTCAAGGTGCGCGACGCCGTCGGCGTCGAGGCTGTATTTTCCGCCGCGAGTGAAGTTCACCCGTCGGTCGCGTGCCGCCTTGTCGACGAAGTCGTGAACCACCGCCTTGACGGCCGGTTCGCCCCCCAATCGAGCCCAGAGAGTCTTGGGGTCGGGCGGTTTGACGGCCTCGACGATGTCTTTGCGGGTCATCGCGATCAGGCCGACGAGTTCCTGGATCTCCCTGTCGGGAACCCGGTACTTCTTGAGGATCTCGACGAGATCGATGGCCATCGCGCCGAATTCTTCGCCGGTGATTCCCATCCCCGCGTGCGACGACTTCAGCTCTCGGCCCGAGTACTTCAGGGGACCGCCCGAGACGGTGCTGACAAGCTGGACCAGAAGTTCTTCGAGATGGGCGACTCCCTGCTCATCCAGCTTGTACTTGTTATCCCGGAAGAAGTTGACCTTGGGATCGCCGGCCGCCTTCAAGACGAAGTCATGGACGACGAGCTTGACAGCGGGCTCGCCGCCAAGCCGCGACCAGAGCGGCTTGAGAAGGATCGTCGCCCGGATCTCGTCGAGCGTCCCTCGGAGCTGTGCCGCCTTGTCGTAATAAGTACCGTTGATCTCGGCCGAGGCGAGCGACTTCTTGACCGTCTCCTGAAGGCTGGGGCGACTATCGAGAAACGGGATGATCCCGACGAGAGCCCCTTGATAAATCCGATAGCAACTGGCCGGATCGCCTCGGTTGTAGATCGGAACACCCGAATTGATGGCCTGGACGACCGACTTGTTGATCCGGGAGTCCTGATCCGACAGGCCATCCGGGTCGTCGCCGGCCCATCCGACCGATCCGGAACCGATCAGGAAAACGAGGGCCATTAC
>JAJYCH010000190.1:0-3395 GCA_021778575.1 Planctomycetota bacterium | reverse complement strand
CCACGATCTGGACCAAGGCATGTCGGAACTCTCCTGGCTCGAAGCCGATCCTCCGCGAAACCGCGCGGAACGGATAACCGCGCTCGGCGAACGGAGCTTGGTCATCCGAGAATCTAGCCGGGGACGATCCAGGAGGCAAGATGATCATTGGCCTGGGCGCTCGATCAGTCTGATCGGTGGCTCGGCGGTTCTAGCTTCGAGGACTCTGGGTGCTGGCTCGCCGGACCCCTTCGTGGAGCAGGGCGATGACGCTCATCGAGTCGGTGATGGTCCCGTCGAGGACCATTTGCCAGACCGTCGGCCAGTCGAACCGCTGGACCTGGAGCTGTTCGGTCCCTTCGGGCTGGCTTTCTCCCGGGGTAAGTGCCGTCGCCCGGTAGAGGTAAGCGACCTCGTCGCTGACCGAGTTCGAGAGATGCGACCGGCTCAGGAACTCGAGTTCCCCGGCCGTGAACCCCGTTTCCTCGCGAAGCTCGCGACGAGCGGCCTCCTCGGGCGCTTCATCATCGAGACCGCCACCTTCGGGGATCTCCCAGGAGAACGCGTTCAACGGATAGCGATACTGGCCGACGAGCCAGACCTGCCCGTCATCGTCGACGGGCAAGACGCCCACGGCCTTGTTCTTGAAGTGAACCACTCCATAGATCCCGGGCTGACCGTCGGGCCGGAGGACCTGATCCTCGCGAACTTCGATCCACGGGTTCGCGTAGATCTCCCGGCTCGACAGTTTGGTCCAGGGATTATGATTGGTCCCCTCCCGGTTGGGTCGAGTCATCTCAGCCGCCAATCGCCGCCTGGAGCGTGATTCCCATGTCGGCCGGGCTCTTGGCGACGCGGATGCCCGCCCCTTCGAGCGCGGCGATCTTGTCCTCGGCCTTGCCCGATCCCCCCGAAATGATGGCGCCGGCGTGCCCCATTCGCTTGCCCGGAGGAGCGGTCTGACCGGCGATGAACGCCGCGAGCGGCTTGGTGAACTTGCCCGACTTCTTCAACTCGGCGGCCTGTTCCTCGGCATTGCCGCCGATCTCGCCCATCATCAGGACGGCGTCGGTATTCGGGTCGGCCTCGAACATGTTCAGGGCGTCAACGAAACTGGTCCCGTTCACCGGGTCGCCGCCGATCCCCACGCAGGTGCTCTGGCCGATCCCGAGATTGGTGAGCTGCCAGACCGCCTCATAGGTCAACGTGCCCGACCGGCTGACGACACCGACTCGCCCGGGTTTGTGGATGTAGCCCGGCATGATGCCGATCTTGCACTGGCCGGGAGTGATGACGCCCGGGCAGTTCGGCCCGATCAGGCGAACGGTCGGGTGGTGGGCCTTCAGATAAGCTACGGCTCGGGCCATGTCGAGGACCGGAATTCCCTCGGTGATGGCGACGATCAAGGCAATCCCCGCGTCGGCCGCTTCGAGGATCGAGTCGGCGGCGAACGGCGGCGGGACGAAGATCATCGTCGCGTTGGCGCCGGTGGCCTTCACGGCTTCCTCGCAGGTATCAAAGATCGGCACACCCAGGGTGCTCGATCCGCCCTTGCCGGGAGTGACCCCGCCGACGAGATTCGTGCCATAGTCGCGGCATTGCTCGGAGTGGAAGGCCCCCGCCTTGCCGGTGATCCCCTGACAGATCAGCCGCGTATTCTTGTCAACCAGGATGCTCATGCGATGGGTTCCGATAGAGAAGGGGCCAGTTGAGCTGATAGGGATTCGAAATATCGAAGTCTTGATTCAAATCTTGAGTGTTAGCTCAGATGAAAACTTCGTCGACGATCAGCCGCCAGTCGGGAACCGCCGGCTCGGCGTCGGCGACTTGTCCGATACAAAAAACTGCGACCGGATGCGCCGGGTCGCCACGATAGCTTGCGATCGTCTTCGCTTCGGGATCGACGTCCCAGACGACCAGGGTTCCGGCCTCGAAGTAGTCGGCTCGCTTGGCTTCCATCTCGGCCTCGGCCGTGTCGCCGTAGTCGTTTTCGCTCCGGACCTCGACGGCGAAGTCGGGTGTTCCTTCGATGAACCGCATCCGGTTCTTGGGTCGTTGACCGGTGTAATAGCAAGCATCAGGCGAGAACGACTGACGGCCATTAAGCAACGGTGGATTCATTGCAAAGCCAATCCCATCACTAAAAGCCACGCCAACGCCCTTCGTCTTGGCGTATTCCCGAAGACTCACCGCGATTTCGAACGCAGCCTCTGACGGAGCATCTCCACTAGCCACGAAATGAACAATCCTTCCACCAATCAACTCGGCCTTGCCTTTGACCTTGTAAAGGTCGTCGAGTGTGGCGGGGACTTGGGTCGTGGGCAACATGGGCGTCCTCTTGAGAGGATGATTGGCTTCACGGTCGTTTTGCTCTTAGCCGGTCGAAAACTTCGTGTGACGGCTTGAACTTCGCGGTTCCCGCTTCCATTTCGTCGACGCGCCGCCGGAGTTCGATGTCCCAGGCGGCGTCGACCTCTTCGTTCGGAACGTTATCCAGGGGTAGGGATCAAGCAAGAAAGAGTCGCGTTCCGTTCGCTCGTCGATCGATGGAAGCCAGATTTTTGATCTCCGGATCAAGCTCCACCCTTCGCCGCGGCGACCACCTTCTGGGCCGCGTCGGTCAGGCCGATGGCGGTGATGATCTTCTTGCCGGAATTGTCGAGGAGCTTCTTGCCGAGGTCGACGTTCGTCCCTTCGAGCCGGACCACCAGCGGGATCTTGAAGTCGATCTCGGCGTAGGCGGCGAGGATGGCGGAGGCGATCGTGTCGCACTTCATGATCCCGCCGAAGATGTTGACCAGCACCGCCTTGGTGTTGTCATCAGCGAGGATGATCCGGAAGGCTTCGAGCACGGCATCCTTGGTCGCTCCGCCACCGACGTCGAGGAAGTTGGCCGGTTCGCCGCCGTGGTACTTGATCAGGTCCATCGTGCTCATCGCCAGACCGGCACCGTTGACGAGACAGGCGATGTCGCCGTCGAGGCTCACGTAGCTCAGGCCGCTCTTGCCGGCTCGAAGTTCGTTGGCGTCTTCCTCGTCGACGTCGATCAGCTCGGCGATGTCCTTGTGACGGAACATCGCGTTGTCGTCGAAGTTGAGCTTGGCGTCGAGGGCGAGGACTTCTCCCTTGTCGGTCACGATCAAGGGGTTGATCTCGGCGAGCGACGAGTCGCTATCGATGAAGAACTTGACGAACGCCTTCAGGAACTTCTCGCCGTTCCGGGCCGCCGGTCCGCTCAGGCCCAGGGCCTTGCAGACTTTTCGGGCCTGGAAGTCGAGCAGGCCGGCGTTGACGTCGATCGGCTCGCGGTGGATCTTCTCGGGCGTTTCGTGGGCGACGATCTCGATATCGACGCCGCCTTCGGTCGTGGCCATCAGGACCGGGCATTGCAGCTCGCGATCGACGGCCAGGCCGAG
>JAJYCH010000189.1 GCA_021778575.1 Planctomycetota bacterium | reverse complement strand
CCGATGAAACCAGGACGATCCCCAGCGAGCCCGCGCGAGTCAGGTAGCTACTCCGGCGGCCGGTGCCCGAAGGATCGACTCGTTGAGCCGCTTCCGGCCCGACGGTCGACCGGAACGATCGACCCACCCAGAAGACCGTGACAGCCAAAAAACCGCGAACCGCGCCCGTGACCCAGGTGGGCGGTTGGAGCCAGTAGACCGCGATCAGGATTCCCGTCGCGACCCCGAGAACGATCAGGGAAATCCCCCGCTGTTTCGCGGGACGGTTTCTCGACAGAACTCCTCCGGCGAGAAGTACCGCCGTCACCAGCCGGCCCAGAGCTTGCGTGGTCCGGGCATTCTCGATCCGGATCGACGATTTCGCCGGCGGCCAGCCGGAAGCGACCACTCGTCGGGTCCGCCAGGCTGAGGTCGCGGTCGGACGATCGGTGGACTCGACCGTCGAGAGGACCCGGGGAGTGGATTGTTCACGCCAGCGAGCGGCCGACTGGAAACGGTCGGAGGGGTCTGACCCGAGAAACGGAACCTGGCGCAACGATCCCAGCAAGACCGCGCGATCGGTCGGCAACTCGGCCGGTTCCGGCCGAGCGGTGATCAGGATCATTCCCCCCAGAGGTCGCGCGGTCAGCCCGAGCGGCTGGAGAACCCCGAGAACCGGCCCGAGCGACTTCGCCTCGGGCGTGGTCAGGTTGATCTTCGAAGCCGGACCCCAACCGGCTGACTTCAACGCCAGTCGATCGACGACGAGCGGCCAGTGACCGGCGTCCAGCTTCAAGAGCCATTCGCCGAGGGGCATCGACAGGCCGGAGATCTCGGCCGCGGACTGATCCAGATCGACCAGCATCCGCGAGGCCGATGCCGCGGCCTCCCGATCGGGCCTCCGCCACGGCTCGGACGCAAAACCGATCAGTCGAGTGAGTACCGAAGGGGGTGGTCGTGGGATCGTCGCGACCAGCCCCTCGATCTCGTCGGTCACGACCCACGGTTCGGGGGTGATCAGTTCCCAGACGAACGACAGGCAAGGCAGCGAGCATTCCGGCAGCAGACGTTCCGGCTCAATCCGTCCCGAGCCGTCTGGGGCTTCGGTTCGGTAGTCGATGGTCACGTTCCCATCGCCGCGAGCCCCTGTCCCATCAGGGAATTCAATCTGGAACGACGATTGAGCCCGAGGCTCGACAACGACCGGCTGGCCGTCGCGTCTGATCCGATCGATCCGGGCATCAGCGGGCATTTTCAGGCGGAGCGACCGGCCCGTTACCCCGGAGACCTTGAGCGCGAGACGATGGCGGAACCCTGTTCCCGGAAACGCCTGAGTGACCAGGACGGACTCGCGGATCACCCCCGATTCGTGAATTTCTCCACCGGGCGTTGTCGTGATCGCCAGTTGCCCGCCGGTCGATCGATAAGCGAAAAGCGCCGCGCGTCGGGTCTGATCGGGTTCGGTTCGGGCGCCGGTTCGTTCGAGGTCGATCCGGGTCAGCCCCCGCGACTGGACCTGAAGGCGATCGGTTTCGCGGATCAGCACGGCAACCGACCCGCTCGAATGAAAGCGATCGGGAAGGATCAGGATGGGAATCCGACCACGCCCTGTCCAGGGAATATCGAGCGTCCCTTCGAGCGTCATCGGGCCGCGAACCGAGCCGGAAAGGTCGAGATCCCAGGCCGAGCCGGTCGCGGGAAATCCGAGCTTGGCTCGACGCGCGTCGTCGATCGGCCGGGCCTCGACGATTCGCCCGCCCAGTTCGCGCGAGCGCCAGCGGATCGGGGATGTGATCGATTCATCGAGATGGATCGGGATGGATTGGAGCGGTTCGAGATCCGACTGGATCGCCAGTGACCAGTCCAACCTGAGCCGACCGCGGACGATGGAAGCCTCCAGACGAGACTCGGCCTGGGGGCGATCGAGCGGTAAGGTCCGATTGATCCGAGCTTCGGCGTCGTCGGCCAGCCACCGCCAGGCCAGGGCGTGCTTGAGATCATCGGCCTCCCAGGGAGCCAGGGCCTCGTCGAGTGGCGGATCGAGCGGGTCGATCCAGGCCAGCCCTTCCCCCTTGATCGGACGGAGCGCCAGCCGAGGCGCGGGAGTCGCCACCCAGACCTCGTCGACCACCCGAACTCCGGGCGCGGGGCGGACCCGAGGAAGGTCGAGGAGCCCGGTCACTCCCGCCTTGGGCGCCCAGGCCGACAGGGTCAGAGTCATCATCATGGCGTTGTCGTCGGGTAGCGATGGCCCGAACTGGACTCTCGTGCCGCCGTTGCCCAGTGGCTCGGCGTGCCAGGGAATCGCTTGCTTGAGGTTGGACTGGACGCGATCCAGAACCCAGCCCGGCGACAGATCGACGGCGTGTGACAGGAGCCGGCCGCTCTCCACCATCCACGACAGTGCCACCTCGATCCGGGGGGCATCCTCACCCAGAATCAGGTGGCCTCGGACGTTGATGGTCGCGTCGGCGGAGGGTCGGCGAAACACGAGATCGGCGACCGGACCCGGTTCCCCTTTCCCCTCGAAGATCAGGGTCGGCAGATCGACCGGGTCGGTCGGGCTGGGGGGAACCCGGCGCCCCGACCGCTCGACACACGACTGAAGCACGCGCGACTCGTCCAGCGTGACCAGTGTCCGACCCCCGGTCCAGGTCGCGTCGATCGGCCGGGCCGAGGGAACCGACCACAGACCATCGGCGGCGACTTGCGCGATCCCCCGGATCGTGATCGGCGAAAGCCCGGCTCCCGAACCGTCGAGCTTGATTGTCAGGCGTCGCGACGGACCGGCGGATTCCTCGCGGAACGAGGCGACTCGCGGACCAGTGATCTCGACGATCTCGAGCCCCGGATCGAGTTCGAGAGTGAACTGGCGAGGGGCCTCGGGCGACTCGTCGAGGGTCCAGTCGGCCCGCCAGTTGGTCGGCTCTTGATTCAGGTCGACGCGCGTCGTCCCTTCGAGCCAGAGCCTGGGGGTTCCGGTCTGCCCGGCATCCGCGGCGGGATTCCGGAGCCGGAGGTCGATCACGCCCCGGGCTCCTTCGAACCGCCAGATCGCCCGATCAGGCGACGTTCCGGGCTCCGGTCCGACTCGTGGGCCGATCCTGGCCTCGGGAACCCAGCCGGCCGGGAGATCCAGCGCCAGCGACGCCACGTCGATCTCGGGCAGGGCGAGCGCGAAGACCCGACCGTCCGAGCCGGGTCTTGCTCGAAGTCGCCAGTCGGCGTCGATCGAGCGTGGTCCCGTCGGATCGACCAGCACGCCGAGTCGGCCGTCGGCTTTCGCTCGGAACCACTTCGCGGTCTGGTCCGAGCGTTCCAGCGCCGGTGACCACGGTTCGAGAATCGCCAGCCGCGAAGCTCCGGTGCCGGTCGTCTCGACCGAAATGACGGAGTGGCCCGAGAGAATTCCGGCGTCAACCCGAGCCGAGTGGCGGACCCGCGCGATTCGCGGCGGATTGACTGCCGGCGCGCGGTTGGTCGCGGCCCGGACAAGCTGGTCGAATCGGTCGGGCGTCATGACCTCCAGTTCGGTTCCCGGCTTGAACCAGGCGGAGACCCGAGGTGCCGGAACGCGGATCTTGACGACATCCGACGGATCAGAGCCGCCCAGTCCCGCCAGGATCGCCAGAACCAGCAGCGGCGACCAACTGACTTCGCGAGTATTCATGGGAGGTCGGATTCCGGGGGCGTCCGTTCCACGCTGCTCAAGCGACCGAAGTTCCGCGTCAGAACGATGTGGTCGGCCGTCGAGACCGCCGACGGCGGCATCGGCCGGACCCGGATGGCGGTCGAGTCCTCCGAGCCAACAGCCGGTGATCGGTCAAAGGTCGAACCGGGCGTGATGGGAACGATCGTACCGAGATCCCCAGGGGTTCTCGACGGATTCCGTCGTTCGATGATCCAGTGAATGACCACCGCGGTCAGAAACAACGCCAGACCCAACACCGAGGATTGCAGGACCAGAAACACGACGCTGAGATCGACCACGGAACCCAGGGCGAAGACGAGAATCAGAAGTGCCGCGGTCGTCAATCGGGGCGGCGGCCGGAACGCCAGGACGAGCAAGCCGGCCATCAGGACCGGACCGGAACAAAGCAGTAACAGCGTAAAGCGCGAAAAGATCACGAACCGGAGTGAAGTTGGCGAGCCAACCCGGCTGAAAAGGTAGCTGTGGCGGTTCCCGCGATCGTCGGGATCGAACGAGTCGACCGGTCGATAGCGGGAGTTCCCGGCCGTGAGCCAGTTGGTCAACTCCAGCGGTGATTTCCAGGGGCGTCGCTGCCAGATCAGGCCGTCCCAGAACCATTCATTCTCGTCGAGCCAGCCCGCCGGAGTGCCGACCCCGGCGCGATTGCCGATCAGCAGAGCTTCCCAGATCGTTTGCTGGACGACTCCGCCGCCAAGAAGCCGGGGGGCCGGCCAGCTCTCACGCGTCGCCGAAGCCGGAACGATCGTATCGATCGCCACCAGGATCGGACCCGTGGGTGTGTTGGCTGGAAACCGAAGGCGGTACTCGTCGGGGCGAACCTGCTCGACCGCGCCGGCTCCCAGTTCACTGGTGCCGACCCGGGTCCGGACCAGCCGCGTTCCTGGATCGAGGCCGATCACCATCGGAGTCTCGTGGGACTCGACCCAGAAGAATGCCGAGGTCGCCAGTTCGTTATCCGGCCGCTGCGATGTCCTGATCCAGAGCCGAGAAACCATGACGCCCGGCAACGGCAGCCGCGAGGCCGGGCGCACGATCAATGCCACGGGGCCGGCTTTTTCGGAATTCAAAGTGAGACGAATCTGGATCGGTAAACCATTCTCGGAGACCACGTTCAACTCGCTTCCGGTTTCGGTCGACCAACCCGTTGCCTCGGGCTGGACCTCGAATCCCGGTTCGATGGCGATCTGGATCTTCCGCCCCGTCGACGTTCCTTCCAGCATCCGGATCGGTACCAGATTGAGCCGGCCCCCGGCCTCGGTCGGGTCGGTCTTCACGAAAGGCAGGCGATAGCGAATCCGGAGTCGGAACGTGTCGGTATAGTCACGAGGAAACCGGAGTCGGTAGCGGCGCGATCCGTCGGCCTCGGTCTCGACCAGCGGTTCCCGGATCGTCCGGTCGCCCCCTTCGACTTCCCAGCGATCATTGACCTCGCGAGGGATGGACAGGTCGAGTTTTCCCAGGGTTCCGAAGGCAACTTCGCCGGCGATCTCCTCGACGATCTCGGCCCCTCGGCGGTCGATCGTCGCGGTCAGCGTGGTCTCGTGCCGGATCGTCCGGGGGCGAACGGTCACCTGAAACGGGATGGTCTCGGGACTGGCATCAGTCCGGAGCCAGAGCACGTTTTGCTCCGGTCCCGGTTTACGACCCGGCCAGACCCAGTCGGTCGGCGGCTGAGCCCAGTCGGACCGAAAGTTTGCCGGGGCATCGCTCGTCGGACGGAGCTCGACCGCAACGTTCCGGTCGGTCACCACGGCGAATCGCCCTCCATGGGACAGGTCGGCCACGGGTCGGAACAGCGGAACCGCGACCGACTTCGAGGGGTCGATCGCCGCCCAACCCTTCAAGTAGATCGCGAACGAGTCGTCTTCCCGGGCTTTGGGCGTCAGCGTGATCGAGAGAATCCGAGGCACGTCCACCCCGACGCCCAGAGTCCCCGGCTGATTGAGCGGGACGACGTGGATTGAAGCCACGGCGTCGGCAGGTTCGGTCGATTCGAGGTCAAGGCCGGCGGGAAGCAGGACCTGGACCTCGAAGACCCGACCTTGCGAGGTCCGGCAATCGAGCCGGGTCTGAATTCGCGCGGTTGTCGGGTCAATCTGGATCGTGGTCCATTCTTCGACCCGGAGCCGGGGCGGCGCGGGCTCGATCCGCAGGATCAACTCATACGGCGGCCCGTTGAATTCGTAACCCAGAACCGTGTCGGCGCGTCTCCTGAGGCTTTCGGAAAGTTCGGTTCGCGGATCGATCCGGCGCAATCCTCGACTTGACATCGGGTTAAGAAACAGTGGACCGGACCGCGAGACGGCGATCATCCCGGTCTCGACCTTCGCCTGGTCGAACGAGTATCCCTCCAGGACGGCTCGAACGGTGCCTTCCGAAGCGATCGGTCGGCGAGTCGTCAGAACCAGCGATCGCGAGGTTCCGGGCCGGATCGGTTCGGCCAGCGGAATCACGACAACGGATTGTCCCGCCTCGCGCCGGGTCTCCCACGGAACGGAGCGAGAATCCACCAGGATGTCGAGGATTTCCTCGTCGCCGCTCAGTCGGAGGAGAAGTTGTCCGCTTGTCCCTCGGATCGAGTTGATCCCCCAGGTGCTTCGGGTCAAGATCGCCTCGCGTTCGACATCAATGGCGACGTCTCCCCGGGCCTCTAGGAGCGGTGGCAGCTTGACGGCGGGATCGGCTCGCTCGCGCCAGTTCAGTTCCAGCCGGGATCGGGGACTGAGCCGGGCCTGAAGCCGGGTTCCCGCCGGATCGCCGTCGGTCGACGCTATCGCCAGCTTCTCGTTGAGCCCGGTTGAGCCATCGAGCACGATCACCGGTAACTTCAAGTCGATTGCCGTCGAGGCCGCGGCGGGAATCATCAACTCGATCCGCTTGCCTTCCACGGTTGACTTGACCGGCGCGATCAGACCGACCTGGACGAGGTGGTTTCCCTTCTTGCTCAGCTCGACCTGCCAGGCCCGATCGCCGACCATCCGGGTCGGCAGATCGATGGTTCCTTCGCGAGCTTCGCCGAGCGTCTGTCCATCGAGTCGGAGACCGATCCACTCCGGCTCGTCGTGATCGAGCGTCACCCGAAGTTCCAGCTTCAGATGAGCCCAGTCGCCGATGACCTGACCGGCGACCAGGACCGACTCGATGACGGCGGGCGATCGAAGTTCGAGGGGCTTGGGACGCTCGGCCGAGTCGAGAAGCTTGCGATACTGGTTGCCGTCGAGAATCACCCGATCGGGACGCCCGATCAGCTTCCAGAACGAGTCGAGATCGTTGGGGCTATTCAAAAAGAGATAGACGGGATCGACCGGCACGACGACCGGCGGCGACGGCTTCGGCTCATCGCCGGACTGCGCCAGGGTCGTCCGACCGATCGCCGTCAGAAACAGTCCAAGAATGACCAGACTTCGCGCAATCCTCAAGGCACTGGACCTTCCAGGAAGACCGGCCGTTGAGGAAAAAGGGAGGCCGGCAAGACGAGTCACGGCCGATCGAATCGGATCGAGCCGGAGGTCGAAACCATCCGCTTAACTCGTTCAGCTTAACACGCGGAAGTTGAACTCGCCAAGGATCGGGGGAAGTTGGGCGAACTTCGACGGTTGGAGGAATTCCCGGACCGGATCAGGGCCATGCGGTCCGCAGCGCCTCGACGGTTTCCTCCTGCACCTGGCCGTTGGTCGCGAGGATCTCGTTGCGGTACATCTCGTAGGGACCGCCGGCGGGGCTGCTCACGGTTCCACCCGCCTCGCGGACCAGGACAACTCCGGCGGCGACATCCCAGGGATGGATCTTGGTCGCGTAGAACACGTCGAAAACACCCGCCGCGACATACGCCAGGTTGAGCGCGGTCGAGCCGGTCCGTCGAATCGAGTGAGTTCCGATCGACATCCGACGGATCAGAGCCAGCGTTCGATCCGCGTCGGGTTCGAACGGAGTCGGCATTCCGGTCGCGATCAACGAATCACGGAGCCGGCCGGCCTTGGAGACGGTGATCGGTCGGCCATCGAGCTGAGCCCCCTGCCCTTTGGAAGCACTGAAGGTCTGGCCGTTGATGGGGTTATGGATCACCCCGACAACCAGTTCGCCGGCGTGTTCGAGCGCGATCGAAACACACCAGAAGGGGAAACCGTGCGCGAAGTTGGTGGTGCCGTCGAGCGGGTCCACGATCCACCGCCAGGGGTTGGCGGGGTCGGGTAACGCGCCGTCTTC
>JAJYCH010000188.1 GCA_021778575.1 Planctomycetota bacterium | reverse complement strand
ACCCACCGGGTCGTGTTCGGGATCGTCCGGCCGCCGGGTGAACCGGTGACGAGCCGGACCTTGCCATCCTTCAAGACAATCGTCGGCGACATCGAACTCAGCATCCGCTTCCGAGGGGCAATGATATTCGGCGCGGTTCCCACGCGTCCCGTGCTCTCGGTCCGGCCGGGGACGAGATTGAAATCGCCCATCTCGTTGTTCAGCAAGAAGCCCGCCCCCGCGACGACCGCCTTGCTCCCGTATCCTTCTTCGAGGGTATAGGTCAAAGCGACGGCGTTCCCCTGGCCGTCGATCGTCGAGAGGTGCGTCGTGTGCGTCCCCTCGGGAGTCACGATCGGGAACGGGGCGAGACTGGCGCTTGGCGTGGCCTTGTCGCCAATCGACCGGGCGAGTTCACCGGCGTAGGCTTTCGAGATCAGCCGATCGATCGGAACCTTGACGAAGTCCGGGTCGGCGATCTCGGTCGCCCGGTTGAAAAATCCACGGCGCATCGCTTCGGTCACCCGGTGGAGCGTCTTTGGTGAGCGGGGTCCGTCGGCTTTCAGATCAAAGTTTTCGAGGATGTTGAGCATCTCGACGATCAAGATCCCCCCCGAGGCGGGCGGACCCATCCCGAAGATGTCGTTTCCCTTGAACGTCCCATGAATCGGCGGGCGTTGCTTGGCCTGGTAGGCGGCGAGGTCGGCAAGGGTGATCAGGCCGCCATTCTTCTCCATGTACGCGACGATCTTGCGGGCGGTTTCCCCGGTGTAGAACTCATCAGGCCCCTGGCTGGCGATCCGATCGAGGGTGTCGGCCAGGTCGCGCTGGATCAGCCGGTCCCCTTCTTGCCAGCGCGAGCCGTCGGGCTTCTTGAACGCGGCGACCGATGACGTGAAATCCGCCAGTCGATCCCCCTGGGCTCCCAGATCCTCGGGAACGGCGGCGGCATCATCGGTGGGCCGAGGGAACAACTGGCCGTTCAGCGATCCGGCGAGTGTCGCGGAGATCACGAACCCTTCGCGAGCGAGCTTGGCGGCCGGCGCGACCAGGTCGGACCACTTCGCCTTGCCCCATTTCGCGTGAGCCAGGCCCAGACCTCGCACGGTCCCCGGAACTCCGGCGGCTTTGGCCCCTTCGCGATGACCGGGCACGAGCAGACCATTGGGACCGAGATACATCGTCTGGGTCGAAGCTTGCGGGGCCATCTCGCGGAAGTCGACGGTGACCACTTCCTTCCGATCGGCCAGGTACGCCACAATGAACCCACCACCACCGAGATTACCGGCCGCCGGGTGAGTGACCGCCAGCGCGAACGCCGTGGTGATCGCCGCGTCGACGGCGTTGCCGCCCGCCTTCAGGACCTGCCGTCCCGCCTCCGCCGCGTTTCCTTCCTGGCAGACGCTGGCGTGCGATCGAAACGTCTCGTCGGCTCCGATCGCCGAGCCCAGCCCCGACAAAATCCCGACGAATCCCACCGCGACCAGAAGACCACGCATCGGCAAACCTCGATGAAAACGAATTCGAATCATCCGAGGTTCCAGGTTCGCAGAGAGGTCGAGAAGAAGAAAGTGTTCAGAACCGGGCCGCCTTCACAATCGGTCGATCAAAGCTCGGGCAGCGCGCCACTCCGGACGGCTCGAACGACCATCAGCATGCCGGTTCCGAGGAGAGCGAACGGGGTGGCCATCATCAGGAGGATGCTCCAGGAATAGCCGTTGGCCAGCCGCATCGCATCGCCATCCTGATTCGCGACGGCTTCCTTGCAGTTCGGGCAGCCGAGGGCGTCGCTCGCCAGAACAAGCAGACTCAGAACGGCGAGCCCCATGATCCAGCGACCGGTAAGGCGCATGACAGAGTCTTTCTCCGGCGAAACCGGTCAGACCGAGGTCGTCACGTGCGGCATCTGGTAGAGCATCCAGTAAATGACCACGCCCGTGATCGAAACATAGAGCCAGATCGGAAACGTCAACCGGGCGATCGGCGCGTGGCGGTCGAATCGCTTCCGGATCGCATAAATCAAGGTCAGCGAGACGAGCGGGACAACCCCCAGCGTCGCCAGGATCGTGTGCGAGAGCAAGATTGACAGGTACACGACCTTGGATGTGCCGGAACCGGGATATTCGACGCTCCCCGCCTGGAAATGATAGACCAGGTAGCAGGCCAGGAAGATCGTCGAGACCGCGACCGCCGAGATCATGCAGATCGCGTGCGTCTTGATCTGCCGGTTGAGGATCAGGACCCAGCCGATCACGAGCAAGACGGCACAGGTGCCGTTGAGAGTCGCGTTCACGGCGGGCAAGTGGCGAGCCCACGAAGCCTTCCGGCGGGCCATCGCCGCGAGCTTGCGGACGGCATCGGGGTCGTCGGAGTCAAAAAAGCCGACGACCGTGTTGCCGCGATCAACCAGGACCAGACGCGGGCTATGACGAACCGCCTCGGCCTTTGAATCGGCGTCGGCTCCGGGATTCTTCTCGATCGGCAAGTGAAATCGGTTGAGGATCAAGTCGACCGTCTGGTCGAGCGGACCGGTGAGGAACCACCACCGATTGGTGTCGGCCCCCAGGCCGGTTGCATATCGGCCGAGAACGGCCGGGGTGTCGTAATCGGGGTCGACCGTCAGGCTCACCAGCTTGACGTCCGTGCCGTCGAGCGTCGTTTGCAGCCCCTTCATCACCGTGGAGATTTTCGGGCACGAGACCGGGCAGCGGGTGAAGATGAAGGCCGAGATCCAGACGCTGTCCGCCAGGTCGGCCTCGGTCACGACCTTGCCGGATCGCTCGGTCAGTCGATAGGTTCCCAGCGGGTAACCGTGGTCGCCGAGGTCTTGACCGACACGCTTCGGCGTTTCGGGCCTGGCGAGGAACCGTGAGCCGGCGATCAGCGCCGTCGAGGCCGCGACGACTCCCAGAACAATCAAGATTCCCAGCCGATACGACGCTTTCACAGACTTGGGCCCGTTCGGGGTTGAAGGCAAAGGGGCGGAGGAAAACAAACTCAGCGATCGGCGACGGCCGTGGACTGAAAGAAACCGTGCTGATGGTAGGCGATGTCGGGAGTCAGACCGGCGACGACCGCCACCGATAGCAGGCAGACCGGCACCAGCATCAGGTAGATCCACCGGCCCTCATACTTCAGGTGCATGAAGTACCAGGCGACCAGGAACGCATAGACCGTGGCCAGGAACGTCAAGCCGCCGACCAGCGTGGGAAACGGAGGCTGGAGCCGCGCAAAGCCATATTCAAGAGCCGTGAGGACCACAAGGCTCCAGAAGACCTTCGCGTATGAACCACGCGACTCGTCGAGCGGTTCCAGATGGGTCGAGGGATTCGGCTTGGCCATGCCAGGAACCTTCGGCTAGCGGGTGAAGAATGGTGGTTGGTCGGCCCGTCAGATCAGGTAGACAACCGTGAAGAGGATCAGCCAGACCAGGTCGACGAAGTGCCAGTACAGGCTGATGACCTCGATCGAGTGCGAGTTCGTCGAGGAATAAGCCCCGAACCACGACCGGACCATCAACGCGAAGATCGCGACCAGTCCACCAGCCACGTGCAAGCCGTGAAAGCCCGTCATCGTGAAGAAGCAGGAGGCGAACACGCTGACGTCCGGAGTAAAGTGACCGGTTTGACTGACTCCGGCGGGGTAATGATGGGCGAACAGCAGTTGATTGTATTCAAAAGCCTGGATGCCGAGAAAAACCGTGCCGATGACGGCCGTGGCCGTCAGGTAGAGGGCTGTCTTGCGCTTGTCGTCGCGCTGGCAGGCGCTCAGGGCGAGAATCATGGTCAGCGACGAGGCCATCAGGATGAACGTGTTGGCCGCCGTGAGGTCGACGCTGAGGGGGTTCATCGACGGGTCGAACGGTCGGGGCCAGGACGTCGTCACCAGCCCTTCGGGCTTCTGCCGGAGGACGATCGAGAGGTCGGTCCCGGGCGAAAAAAGGTTGCTGTAGGCGGTCGGAGCACTGCCGGCGCGGAGGACGATGTAAGTTCCGATCAAGCCGGTGAAGAACATCACCTCCGTCGCCAGGAACAACCAGATGGCGACCTTGCCCGGGGTGATCGGCGCGGCCGGAGCGGGCGGGCGGCTCATCGCGCTGGTCGGTTTCGATTCCGAGGTCGAGATTGTCGCGGCATCCGCCATGAAACGCACCAGTCCAAGGGGAGAAAGAAGCAATCGCGGTCAGTCGGCGACCATCCGATCACTGGCCAGGGTTCAGAAGCAGGAGCAACAGGATCAGCGGAAGATAGAGAATCGAGGCCCGAAGGAGCCGTCGAGCCGTCCGGTCGTTGACGTCGAGCCAGAACTTGACGGCGAAGTAGAAGTAGAAGAAGCCGAGGATCAACGCTCCGGCGAAGTAGAATCGCCCCCCCAGACCGATCATCGAGGGGATCAGGCCGACCGGAACGAGCAACGACGCGTACCACATCGCCTGGCGGCCGGTGAACGAGCCATCCGGGTCGACGTTGGGCAGCATCTTGTGGCCGCCTCGGGCGTAGTCGTCGCGGTAGATCCAGGCGATGGCGAGAAAGTGGGGGAATTGCCAGAGGAACACGATCAGGAACAGTTCCCAGGCCTCGATCCCGAGTCGACCACTCGACGCCGCCCAGCCAATCACCGGCGGAAGGGCGCCCGGAATCGCCCCGACGACCGTGTTCAACGACGTGACCGACTTCAGCGGCGTGTAACAGCCGACGTAGAGCAGGAACGTCGCCGCCGCGACTGCCGACGACAGCCCGTTGACCGTGAGATACAGCAGCGAAACGCCGGCCAGGGCCAGCGCCGAGCCGAAAACGACGGCCTCGACCACCGCGAGCTTGCCCGAGGGGAGCGGACGGTTTGCCGTTCGTTTCATCCGGGCGTCGCGATCGCGTTCGATGATCATGTTCCAGGCGCTCGCGCCTCCGGCCACCAGGGCCGTCCCGACAAGCGTCAGCGCGAGCTTGCCGAACGCGATTCCCTCGCGAGCCCCGAGGATGTAACCGACGGCGACCGTCACCAGGACCATCAAGGCGATCCGAGGCTTGGTCAGGTCGACAAACGCCTGGGCCTTCATCCGCAAGCCAGGATCGAGCAAGACTGGCTCCGCAGAGGTTTCGACGAGTACGGGGGGTGGGGCGAGAATTTCCGCCGTCTTCACGCGACTGCCTCCAGATCTCTCGCGCCCAACTCGCTTGGACTGACCAGGCCGGAACTTCCGGACAACTGTCCAAACGAGCGCAGGGTCAGGACCACCGCCGAAGCCAGCACCAGCGCGGCGTTCGATTGATGGCCGGTCCGGACCAGCGCCGCGAATAGCGTGACCGGACGGGATGTTCCATCATACGGTCTGAGGAGCCACCACGCACCGATCCCCAAACCAATTTGGAGCAATAACGTCAAACCCAGGGCTCGGGCCGCCGGGACCAGTTCGGGAACCTCGGCCTTGTGCCGTTCGACCCGGACGACCAGGCCGGTCAGGTGGCCGAACACCAGGAACGCCATCACCGAGTGCGCCCCGAGCGCCGTCGGGTCGCTGAAATGGCGGAGCCAGGCCCCGAGAATCACCTGAGAATAGATCAGTCCCAACCCCACGACCGACATCGAGCGATACTTCCGGGCGTCCTCGACCTCGTGAGCCTTGGCGAACCAGCCCCGTCCGGTCATCACGCAGAGTCCGACCATCAGCCCGAAAAAGGCCTGGCCGAAACAGCCGTGGAACGCGGCCAGAAGCGTCGAGTTGTGGTTGACCCGCAGGCCGCCGAGAACCCCCTGAATGATCACGCAGACCAGGGCCACGACCCCGAGGATCTTGATCCAGCGGCGACGATCGAAAATCAGGAAGTCGACCATCAACAGCAGCGTGAACAGGCCGACCGCCGCTCCGTAGAGCCGGTGGGTGTGCTCGCCGAAGACCCCCCACGGGGCCTTGAAGAAGTCGTACAGGAACATGTTCATGCCGAAGGTGGTGGGCCAGTCGGGCACGGCCATGCCCACCTTGTACGTCGTCACCAACCCGCCCACGAACAGGAGCGGCCAGGTGAACAACGTGGCGAAAAGCGCGAACCAGTGCGGTCCCTTCCGGTAACCTCGGGTCGGCGCGAACTCGGCCAGTTCAGAAGTTTCGTGCGTGTAATCGGTCATGATCGTATTCGACCAGTCCCTCTTGTTGAATGACGTCCGGGCGGCGTCAGGCCATGACCGGGTCCATCGGGCCGGCGAGCGGCGGTCTCGGCTCGGTCTGCGGGAGGTAATCCCCCACGACGCCGGGAACGCTGTACTCGTAGGCCGGGTGGTACACGGTCGGGATCGTCTCGAAGTTGTAATAAGGCGGCGGAGAAGAAGTCATCCACTCCAGACTGTTGGCCTTCCAGGGGTTGGCCGAGGCTCGCGGACCGAAGACGAGGCTGTAGAAAAAATTGACCGCGAAGATGATCTGCGTCAGCCCCAGGCCAAAGGCGCTCACGGTCATGAACCGGTTCATCCCGACGATCCCGGGGCCAGCCAGGTACGGATAGACGGTCGGGTCGGCGATCCGCCGGGGGTGGCCATGCATCCCGATGATGTGCATCAAGAAGAACGTACCGTTGAAGGTCAGGAACGTCAGGACGAAGTGGATCTTCCCCCAGCGCTCGTTCATCAGGCGGCCGAACATCTTGGGGAACCAGTAATAGATCCCCGCGAAGATCCCGAACGTGCTGCCGCCGAACAGAACGTAGTGAATATGGGCCACGATGAAGTAGGTGTCGTGGATGTGCATGTCGATCGGGGTCGCGGCCATGAAGATCCCTGACAGCCCGCCGATGATGAACATCGAAACGAAGCCAATCGCGTTGAGCATCGCCGCCGTGAATTGAATCCGGCCGCCCCACATCGTGCCGAGCCAGTTGAAGACCTTGATCGCCGAGGGGAGGGCGATCATCATCGTCGAGAGCATGAACGTCGCCCCGAGCGCGGGGTTCATGCCCGACTGGAACATGTGGTGGCCCCAGACGATGAATCCCAGCCCGGCGATTGCTCCGATGGCCAGGACCATCGGCTTGTAGCCAAACAGCGGCTTGCGCGAGAAGGTCGAGATCACGTCGGAGACGATGCCCATCGCCGGCAGGATCATGATGTAAACGGCCGGGTGCGAATAGAACCAGAACAGGTGCTGCCAGAGGAGCGGTTGACCGCCGCCGACCGCGGTCGGGCCGTTGGCGACGGTCCAGTTGGTCGGCGTGAAGAAGTTGGCGCCGACGGTCCGGTCGAGCAATTGCATGACCAGCGCCGAGGTCAGGACCGGCAGGGCGAACGCCTGGAGGATCGACGTGATGAACAACGCCCAGACCGTCATCGGCATCCGGAATAGCTTCATCCCGGGAGCCCGGAGCATCAGGATCGTCGTGATGTAGTTGATCGAACCCATCATCGACGAGACACCGGCGATCAACAGGCCGATCAGCCACCAGGTCTGCCCTTCGATCGACCCGGGCGTCGACCAGTGCGCCGTCGAGAGGGTCGGGTAGCTCGTCCAGCCCGACTCGGCGGCTCCCCCCGGCACGATGAACGAGTTCAGGATCGCCACGAAGGCGAACGGCATGCACCAGTACGAGAACATGTTCAGCTTCGGGAACGCCATGTCGCGTGCCCCGATCATCAGCGGGATCAGGAAGTTGCCGAAGGCTCCGACCATGATCGGGATGATCACCAGGAAGATCATCACCGTCCCGTGCATCGTGAACAGTTTATTGTAGAACTCCGGCGGCATCCGATAGCCCTGATCGGCCCAGAGCGCCTGGTTCAGGAACGGCATCGGTCGGCCCGGCCAGGCCAGTTGCCAGCGGATCGCCATGGCCATCAGGCC
Organism: Planctomycetota bacterium; assembly: GCA_021778575.1. Lineage (GTDB taxonomy): Bacteria > Planctomycetota > Planctomycetia > Isosphaerales > Isosphaeraceae > Tundrisphaera. The sequence goes on along the minus strand of JAJYCH010000188.1, from coordinate 104 downwards.
GCCGACGACGAAGAAGATCAGACCCGAAAACAGGAACTGGATGCCGATGAGCTTGTGGTCGGTCGAGAACACGTAGCGGAGAAGGGGGTTCCACGGCTGAGGGT
>JAJYCH010000187.1 GCA_021778575.1 Planctomycetota bacterium | reverse complement strand
TCTGAAACGCAGATATGATCGAGGTCGCCGACATCCACAAGTCGTTCAAGAGCGGAGACCGCTGGGTCGAAGTGCTCAAGGGGGTCTCCTGTCAGATCCCCAAGGGGCGGTTCGCCTTCATCGTCGGGCCGTCGGGATCGGGCAAAAGTACGCTGCTGTACCTGATGGGGGCCCTGGATCTTCCCACGAAGGGGACGATCTCGGTCGAGAATCAGGACCTCACGAAGATGACCGAGGCCGAGCAGAACGCCTATCGGCGCGACCGTGTCGGCTTCATCTTTCAGTCGTTCAACCTGATCAAGAACCTCTCGGCGGTCCAGAACGTGGTCGTGCCGTTCCTGCCCACCGGGGTCACGGCCGAACATCGCCGGAAGGCCGCCGACCTCCTGACCGCCGTTGGACTGGGCGATCGGCTCGACCATCACCCCTGGCAGCTCTCGGGCGGAGAGCAGCAGCGGATCGCGATCGCCCGGGCCTTGATCAAGGACCCGATCCTGGTCCTGGCCGACGAGCCGACCGGAGAACTCGACCGCAAGACCGGCGACGAGATCTACAAGATCCTCCGGAAGCTCCAGGCCGAGCGACAGACGACGCTGGTCGTCGTCACTCACGACCGCCGGTTCATCCGACCCGACGACCTGGTCCTCGAAATCGAGGACGGTTTGCTGAAGTCTTCCGAGGGATCAGAGTCGGAGGATGACCTGACCGAAGCCCGCGTCGGCTGAACGACCATCTCTCGCGTCTCTCACCGCGGTTTCGGATGCTCGCCCGACTTCGGGCGCGGTTCGTTATGCGCCGGTTTCGGTCGCTCCGTCGGGCGAGTCTCGGCATGCGATCCGCCCGGGCCCGGCTCGCGATGAGCGGGTGCGGCCATGGTCGGCCGGAACGACTGGTGTCCCTCGGGATGGGCGGGGGGTGACCTCAATTCGCGATTCTGCGAGATTGGCTCCTGGGCTCGTCCGCCATTGGTCGCCCGAGGAATCTGAAGCTGTTGCGGCTGATGCCCCGCAGCCCGAAAATTTTCCGGATTCCGCGCGGCGGTCGCTTCGACTCGCGCCCGCTGCTGGGTGACGTCGCGGACGGCGGCCTGTCGCTGCGCAATCTCGGCTCGCTGGTGGTTCGGAACGGCCACCATCGCGTGGACCTTCTCGGGGTGGGTGAACGACTGGTTGACCGGGTGGGCCAGTTCCATCCCGCGAAGGTCTCGCCCTTCGGCCCGAGCCCGTTCGAGCTGGACCCGTTGCGCGGCGAAGGTCGGAGCCGGCCGGGCCTCGACATGCTCGACCCGGTAAATGTACTCGGTCCGGATCTGCCGCGACCACTCGGGGTTCCGACCATGCTGCGCCGCCATCGACGCGTAAAGCGGGTCGTAGCCGTAACGCTGCTGCTGGTATGCGAACCAGGGAACATAAGCTCGCGGTCCCGGTCCAGCCGCATAGTAATTGCCGAAAAAATAGGTGCCGCAGTTGGGCCGAAGGAACAGGTTCGCGGTGATCCCACCGATCGACAGTGCGATGGTCGGTGTGTAAACGTAGGCAGGCTGGACAACGTAGGCCGGCCCGAAGTAAACCGGGGCATAGGGAAGCCCTCGACGGGCGACGGGATAATCCCAGAAGCCATCGACGTAAACATAGCCACTGGGGGTCGCCGCGTAGCTGGGCGGGACCCAGATCCATTCCGGCTGACTCTGGACCCAGTAGCCGGGTCGCCAGACGAAGCGGTTTTCGTACCAGACCCAGGAACCGGGCGACCAGAACCATTCCGGCCCGGGTTGCGGGGTGTTCGGTCCCGCTTCGAGCGACTGCGGCGGAGCCGGTAGGTAGTTCAATGCCCCGTTCGAGGCCGTGGGAGACCAGAACCCCGAGGTCCAGCGAAAGCCCCCTTCGACTGGACCCCAGTAACCGGGAACCCACTGCCGTCCCGGCGGGATATCGCGCCAGATTCCGCTGATCCAGAGGAAATCATTCCGTTCGTCGTCCCAGGCCCAGTAGCCGGGAATCCAGTCGACATGGTTCCCTTCGGGACGCTGGTCGGGCGGTTGCTCCTCGACCTGGCTCGACGGTGGCGACTTGGGGACGACGATCCCCGGCGTCGGATTGAAGGCCACGGGCGCGGCGAACGCCTCGTGAATCGGCCCTCGCGCGAGAACTTCGGGACCATTCGGGTCCTGCGCCGCTGAATAGTCGACCCAGACAGCCAGAATCGCTGGACCGACCCAGACCGCCATGATTAATGATTTCAACCCAGACGACCACGACCGGACAGGATTCATGACCACACTCCCTCGCATTTCGGGTGGAGAATCCACCCTCATGAAGTCTACGCATCCCGGCCGTCGATCGACGGGACGAATTCGGGCGAATTCGGATTCGGAACTCGATCGAGTCGGGACGGTAACGAATTCCGAACTTCTTGGCGAGGTCGAGTGGTTGGCGAACCCGTTCCGGAAGGAATGTAAGAGAGGGTAGCGGGAACGAACCGGAACGATCGCCCGAAATTCGGGACGTCGGTGGATCGCCAACGATTTCGAGGGTTCGAAGCACGACCTAGATTCGATTCGAACCCGCTTTGCCGATGGCCTGGTCGGGGGAATCAGTGACCGGCGGAGTGACTCAGGTGAGCCAGAGATTCCCGGATCAACTGATTGACTCGCTCGGGCTCTTCATACTGGACCCAGTGTCCGGCGGTGGAGATCCATTCGAGATGGGCCGACTCGCACCGGGCGTAACTCGATCGAGCCAGTCCCGGACCCAGAAATCGGTCGTTCTCGCCCCAGATCAACAGGGTCGGCACGGTGATCAGCGGGTCGGGATAGGGTTGATGGCGGGTCCGGAACCCCGCGCGATACCAGTTCAGCATTCCCGTCAGGGCGCCGGGCTCGGACCATTCGCGACGGGCTCGATCGAAGTCGGCTTCCGAAAACGTTCCGGGGCGGCTCGATCGTTCCATTGCCTGGACGAGCCAGCGAAAGTTGTCGCGGCGGAGCAGTTTTTCCGGCAGCCCGGGAAGCTGGAAGAACAAGGTATACCAGCTCTTGAGAAGCTGGCTGGGGTTGGCCCGAAGTTCGCAGAGCATCACGTCGGGATGCGGAGCATTCAGAATCACCGCGCGGTCAAACCGCGATGGATGGCGGGCGATTGTTCCCCAGGCGACCACGCCTCCCCAATCGTGGCCGATCACCGATGCTCGATCGCGCCTGGCCTGATCGATCAGGCCGACCACGTCATCGGCCAGCGCGTCGAGAGCATAGGCTCGAACCCCTCGGGGCTTGTCGCTGGTCGCATAGCCGCGCTGATCGGGGGCGAGAACGCGGAATCCGGCCTCGGCCAGTGGACCGATCTGGGCTCGCCAGCCGGCCGAGGATTCCGGGAATCCGTGAAGCAAGATCACCAGCGGGCCATCGACCGGACCGGCCTGAAGCACGTTGAGCGTGATCCCGTTCGTACTGATCCGCGAAGATTGGGTGTCGTCGGAAGTCAGGGCTGTTACCTCGGGCCGAAGTTTGATTCGCTCGCGACGGACCAACCTCGGTCGCGAGTTGGAGCAGAAGCACCGGCTGGGTTCACCCGGTGCCCGTCGTTTCCGGGCCGTACTGCCCGATCAAGGAGCGACCAGCACGTCGATCTTCGAAGGGAATTCCTTCGAATAGTAAACGCGCTGGGTGGCCTTTTGAAAGTCGGTTGGTTTGGCCTGATAGATGTCGACGAAGGTCTGCGGGTTGCGGTCGACCAGCGGGAACCAGGTCGACTGGATCTGGACCATGATCCGGTGGCCGGTCTTGAAGGTGTGGTAGACGTCGTTCATCTTCATCTTGAGAGCGGTCGGCCGGCCGGGCTCGAACGGTTTGGGCGTCTCGAAGCTGTCGCGAAACTTGCCCCGCATCACGTCGCCCCGGACGAGTTGCTGGAAACCGCCCATCTTGACACCGGACGGGTTGGGGTCGGGATCGGGGTAATCGTCGGGGTAGACATCGATCACCTTGACGATCCAGTCCGAGTCAGTCCCGCTGGTCGAGACATGAAGGTCGGGTCGGATCGGCCCGGCGAGGGTCAGGTCGGCTTCGAGAGGCTCGCTCTGAAAGACCAGAACATCCGGACGACGGCCGGCAAAGCGCTGGTCGTCGACCATGTATTCGCGGGTCATCCCGATCGCGATATTGGGGTTCGACGGGACCGGCTTGGCCGGATCGCTGGGATATTCGGCGAAGCCCGCCGGGTCGGGTTCGGGCTTGCCATCGACGGCAAGCTTGCCATCGCCGAGCAGGACCAGCGCGTGCGGCTGGACGGTTTTCGGCGGCCAGGCGTCGAGCTTCTTCCACTCGTTCCGACCGGTCTCGAAGACGAACGCTTCGGGAAGCTTGGGGTCGGGCGCGCCTTTCAGGTGATGCTCGAAGAACGGAAACTCGATCGACTCGCGATAAAAGTCCGAGGTCTTCGCGTCAAATTTGACGTAACCCAGGCTCTCGCCTGTATTTCGGTTGCCGCCCCACTGGCCGTGATACCACGGTCCCATGACCAGAGTGTTGGCGATCCCCGGGCTATTGGCTTCGATATTGCGATAGCATTCGAGAGCGCCGAAGAGGTTCTCGGCATCGAACCAGCCCCCCACGCTCATGACGGCGGGCTTGACGTCTTTCAGGTGAGGACGGAGGTTCCGGGCCTTCCAGTAAGCGTCGTAGGTGCCGTGCTGCATCATCTCGTCCCAGAACGGTACATCGCCCTTGTAATAGCGAGCATCGGCGTTGGGGAGTGCTCCGAGCTTCAAGAAGAAGTCGTAGACGTCGGGGGTTCCGTGGTCGAACGGAACTCCGGGCTTACTGGTCGGATAAGGACGAGGGTGGCCGAAGTTCGCCAGGAAATTGAAGGCATGAGGCAGGAACAGAGCGCCGTTGTGGTGGAAGTCGTCCCCCACAAACCAGTCGAGAACCGGCGCTTGCGGCGAGGCCGCCTTGAGCGCGGGGTGCGAGCCGACCAGTCCGCAAGCCGTGTAAAAGCCGGGATACGAAATACCCGACTGGCCGACCCGGCCGTTGTTGTTCGGCAGATTCTTGATCAGCCAGTCGATCGTGTCGAAGGTGTCGGTCGACTCGTCGACGGCGTCCTTCTCGACGTCCGCCTTGATCGGCCTCATGTTCACGAAGACCCCTTCGGACATCCACCGCCCCCGGACATCCTGGTAGGCGAAGATGTAGCCCGACGTCCCGAACGCCGCATGAGGCCCGAGGTCGGGCTTCGACTGATCAACGCCGTAAGGTCGCACGCTGTAAGGAGTCCGGTTCAGGAGGATCGGATACGACCGCGATTCGTCCTTGGGGACGTAGACCGACGTGAACAGCCGGACGCCGTCCCTCATCGGAATCTTGAATTCGTACTTCGTGTAGTGGGCCTTGACGTATTCGAGCCCCTGGCCCAGGGCTGTTTCCGGAACGACCAACCACGAAACCAGACATGAAAAAACAACCCATCTGGCAAACATCCTGCGACTCATGGCTTTCCTCTCCCCTGGTCGGTGGCGAGATCTCATTGATGCGCGTCGAAGTCGCGACGGGTGACAAGGGGAGCCATCACCCACGCTGTCTTGCCCGTCATGATGCCTCGGGGCAACAGCCCGAGAGCCATCGGATCGGGACCTTCGACGTTGCTCGAATGGCTTCAAAGCGTCCGGGACGCCATGGTTCCGCCAAAACACCCAGAATAACCGAGCTGACCGGGCTTCGCCACACTTCCGATTCGCAACCTCTGACCTTGCCGGAGTTCCGTTCGTCGCGCACAATTGCACAGAATCTTCATGATTCTTCGACAAGCGGAACCGGTCATCACGACCGGTCGCCGGGTCGAGCCGAGCCTGAGACCTGTCGTCGACGAGGGGTCGTGGTCGTCCGGTCTCGCTGCAATCGTTTTTTTCGGTTCGTTCCGGAGTGTGTTCACTCGCGGTTGCGTTCGCTTTATCGTTCAGGGACGGGAGAGGACCGACGTAAAGTTCGACTTGAACAGGGTTTGCTCCCGTTTCGTAAGAGATATTGGGCGTCGTGTGATCGAGGCTTGCACGAACGTCCGATGAAGATCAAGGTCGCGCGGCTTGAGGGTAAGGGATGTCTCCCCCGACCGATCGAAAAGTCGGGTGACGCTGTCCCTGGACCCTCCCGCGTCCCGTATAGAAGGCGTGGGGAGGACTCGACCATGACCTGGCGAAGGCTCTCGGCCTTGCTCATCGTGTTGATTGGTTCGTCGGTGGTCGAGGCGGGTGCGCCGGAACTCCGACCGGCCGATCGAGCAGCATTGAGCGGCTATGCAAGGGATACCTGGCGGTCGTTCGACGCCCTGGTTTTGCCCAGTGGTTTGCCGAGCGACATGCTGACCAAGACCGCCGACGGCTGGTCGCCGGCGCGCTACACGTCTCCATCCGACATCGCGGCCTATCTCTGGAGCACCCTGGCCGCCGAAAATCTCCAGATCATCGGCCGGCAAGAGGCCGAGTCACGAATGGGGCAGACCCTGGCCTCGGTGGAGAAGCTCGAACGATCTCATGGATTTTTCTACAACTGGTACGATCCTCGCGATGGATCGACCTTGAAAACCTGGCCGGGAGGCTCACCGGTCCGACCGTTTCTCTCGACGGTCGATAACGCCTGGCTGGCCGCTTCGTTGATGATGGTCCGCAATTCCCGGCCGAAATTCCGCGCGGTGGCCGATGGATTGCTGGCTCCGATGAACTTCGGGTTCTTCTACGATCCTTATGACGCCAAGAACCCGGCGGCTCATCCCGGCCTGCTCCGAGGTGGCTATTTCGCCGACGACAGCACGTTTGCCGGCTTCCATTATGGAATGTTGAATACCGAGGCCCGGATCGCCAGTTACGTGGGGATCTCGCAAGGGCAGCTTCCGCTGGAGCATTACTACCGGATGTCGCGCGCCCGGCCTCCGGAAAACGACACCCGGTTCCCGACGGTCCGGGGCGAGGTTCGCGAGTACCAAGGAGTTCCGGTCGACGAAGGATTTCGGTCCTATCGCGGGCTCCGGATCGTCCCGAGCTGGGACGGTTCGATGTTCGAGGCCCTGATGGTCTCGCTGTTCGTTCCCGAGGCGGAATGGGCACCAAACGGTTGGGGGATCAATCATCCGCTCTATGTTCGGGCCTCGATCGAGAATGCCACGCTCGATGTCCATCTCCCAGCCTGGGGCGCTTCGCCGTCGAGCATTCCCGGCGGCGGCTATCGGGTTTACGGCGTGACCCCCTTGAGCGTCGATGGCCGGAAGGCGGAATCGGCCGAGACGGTGATGACGCCGCATGCCTCGTTCCTGGCTCTCTCCTTCGCCCCTCGCGAGGCGATCGATAACATGGAGGTCCTCGCCGGCCGATTCAAGGCCTACGGACCGCACGGCTTTCTCGACGCCGTCGATGTCGCCAATGGCCGGCTCGCCGAGTGCGAGCTGGCGCTCGACCAGGGCATGATCATGGCCTCGGTCGCGAATTTTCTGGGTGACGGAACCCTCCAGAAAGCTTTCTGCGAGGGGAAAGTCACCGAGGTGATCCGCCCGTTGATCGCTCCCGAGCACTTTGGTTCGGGATTCGAGTCCAAAGAGGTCCGAACCTCCGTCGCTTCGGGACGGAACGTCAAGCTTTGCGGCACGCTCCAGGGGGTCTCCCCCCTCCTGGCCGGCGTGAAATCCAAAAGCCCGGCACGCAAGACCGTCCGATCGATCGGCGAGTTTGCCTGGTCGGACTGAAACCCTGGACGCGATCACGGCCGCCGCGACGATCTTCGTCGCGGCGGCCGTTTTTACGTTCGAAAGTCAGCGCCGCGAGAGCCGTTCCTTCAGCCGGAGAAACGGCATCTCATAAAATCGGTAGCTCAGCTCAGCTCAGCTCAGCTCAGCTCAGCTCAGCTCAGCTCAGCTCAGCTCAGCTCAGCTCAGCTCAGCTCAGCTCAGCTCAGCTCAGCTCAGCT
>JAJYCH010000186.1 GCA_021778575.1 Planctomycetota bacterium | reverse complement strand
CGACGACCAGACCTTCGAGATTTGTCGATCGAAACCACGGTCCGCACAGCGGACCCTACAACTGTCCGACCACTTTGCAATCCTCCTGAGCCTGTCGGCTCAACCGTTGGTGATGGGGCAAGTGTTTGGTATAATCGAGTCTTCATTGCCGCGATATCCGGCAGACAAACTTTCGACGGCAAAAGGCTCGAACAATGCTCCACCCCTGGCATGACGTTACCCCGGGTGAAAAACTCCCGCGTGAGTTTAACACCCTCATCGAGATCCCGATGGGATCGAGCGTCAAGTACGAGCTAGACAAAGAGACCGGCCTGCTCCGGCTCGACCGCGTCCTCTATTCGGCCGTCTACTATCCGGCGAATTATGGGTTTATCCCCCAGACCTATGCCGAAGATGACGACCCGCTCGACGTCCTTGTCCTCTGTCAGGAAGCCGTCGCGCCGATGACCCTGGTCAAGGCCCGGGCCATCGGTTTGATGACGATGCTCGACACCGGCAAGCCCGACCACAAGATCCTCGCCGTAGCGGTTGGCGACCCCGAATTCAACAGCTTCCGCGAGGCTGCTGAACTCCCGCCGCACCGCTTGATGATGCTCCGTCGGTTCTTCCAGGACTACAAGCTCCTCGAAGGCAAGTCGGTCGAGGTCGACGAGATCCAGTCGTCCGAGGTCGCCCTGCCGATCATCGAGGATTCACTTCAGCGCTACAGCAAGCAACGTCGGAAAGGGTTTCACTGATGTCGAAGCGAGCCATCGTCGTCGGCGGCTCCGGGCAGATCGGCGGCTGGCTCCTCCGGACCCTCGCCGAACAAGGTCACGAAGCCGTCGGGACCTACAACACCGTCGCCTTCCCGGACCTCGTTCCGCTCGACGGAGCCAACCTCGACGCCTCGGCACGATGGATTGCCGACCAGAAGCCCGACGTGGTTTATTATCCGGCCGGTTTTACCTGGGTCGACGGCTGCGAGCGAGACCCGGCCAGGGCTCGCTCGGCCAACCTCGAACAGCCGCTCAACCTGGCCCGGGCCGCCGCCGATCTCGGGTCAAAATTTGTTTATTTTTCGACCGACTACGTCTTCGACGGCGCGGCGGGACCTTACGCCGAGGACAGCCCGACCAACGCCCTCTCGGTTTACGGCCAGTCGAAGCTTGACGCCGAAGGAGCGTTGCGGGATGCCCTGGGCGATCGAGTGCTGATCGTCCGGACCTCCTGGGTTTATGGTCCCGAGCGGCAGGGGAAAAACTTTTCCTACCAGCTCGCCAAGGCCCTCTCGGCCGGTAAGACCCTGGAATGCCCGTCCGACCAGATTTCGAGCCCGAGCTACGGACCCGACGTCGCCCTCGCGGTGGTTTCGCTGGTCGAACTCGGCCAGTCAGGCCTGATCCATGTGGCCGGTCCCGAGGTGATGGACCGGGTGGAATTTGCCAGGGGGATTGCCAAGGGGTTCGGCCTCGACCCCGGTTTGATCGTCGGCAAGACCACGGACGAACTCGGTCAGGTCGTTCCGAGGCCCCTTAATGGTGGACTCTCGACCCCTCGACTCGACGCCATTTTGCCCGGAATCATGAGACCGGTGGCCGAGTCGATGAGCGACTTTCTCGTCAAGCTCTCGACCGTCGAAGGGCTGGCGTATCCGCTCCCGCCGGGGGATCTGCTGGCCGACGCCATGCCTCTGGAACCGAGAATTCTTTGACGTCGGATTATCGTCCGACCTGGAGGAGCTTGATCAACGCATAAATTGCGCCCACGCCGAGAAGCAAATAACCAATCATCCGCAGCTTCTTAGATCGCAGCTCGTTCTCGGTCGGATCTGTTGTCTTTTTTGTGAAGGATTGGGGAGAGAAAATCAAGAGCAGCCCGATACCAAGCGGAATAGCAAGGTCGATGTAGCCGATCATGCTCCCTCCCGATGAAGAGTGTTGGCTGGCCTCCCACGATTCATTCGACCAACGGCTCAAAGCACCGTCCGGAAATAATCCAGGGTCCGGACCAGGCCGTCGGCCCGGTCGATCGTCGGGTTCCAGCCGAGGAGTGTCTGGGCCCGTGTGATGTCCGGCCTTCGTCGCCGGGGATCATCCTGCGGGAGCGGTTCGTAGGCGATCGTGCTCCTGGTCCCGGGGACCATCGCGATGATCTCCTGGGCCAGTTCCAGGACGGTGATCTCGGACGGGTTGCCGATGTTGACCGGCTCGTGAAAATCGGCGTGGAGCAGCCGAAAAATCCCGTCGACCAGGTCGGTCACGTAGCAGAACGACCGGGTCTGATCCCCTTTGCCATAGACCGACATCGGCTCGTCCCGGAGGACCTGGCCCATGAAGGCAGGCAGGACCCGGCCGTCGTTGAGCCTCATTCTCGGGCCGTAGGTGTTGAAGATCCGGACGATCCGGGTCTTGACCGCGTGGTAGCGGTAGTAGGCCATGGTGATAGCCTCGGCGAACCGCTTGGCCTCGTCGTAGCAGCCTCGGGGGCCGATCGGGTTGACGTTCCCCCAGTAATCCTCGCGCTGAGGGTGAACATCGGGGTCGCCGTAGACCTCGGACGTGCTTGCGAGGAGAAACCGGGCGTTCTTCGCCTTGGCCAGCCCGAGCGCGTTGTGGGTTCCCAGCGAGCCAACCTTGAGCGTGGCGATGGGGTGCGCCAGATAGTCGGCCGGGCTGGCCGGACTGGCGAAGTGGAGGATGTTGTCGACCGCCCCGTCGATGGTGATCGGCTCGGAAACGTTATGCTCGACGAACGAGAAGCGGGGGTTATCGAGCAAGTGGGCAATGTTCCGCCGATGACCGGTCAAGAGGTTGTCGACGCAGATCACGTCGTGGCCTTCGGCCAGAAACCGCTCGCAAAGGTGCGAGCCAACGAACCCCGCACCACCCGTGATGACCGTTCTCGACATTCCTATTGTCTCCGCTTCTCGACAATTCCGGCCGACCTGGACCGATTATTCTGATTATCGGACCTGCCGGGCGATTTTTCTCCGGTCATCACCATACTCTCGACCACGCGTTCTTGGCAACCTTTGCCGGTATGGTAGATTCACTCATAGTCATCGGACTTATACTTGTCGAGCGAATCGGCCCGGCGGAGTCTCCGGAAGAGTGCCCGAGCCCCGAGCTTCAACCGTTCTAGCCGGGTTGTGGGCGTCAGTTCCGTTTCGGCCAACTCCACCCCAAACGGTCGAGCATCCACCTGGTATCCCACCGCCTGAAGAGTCATCACCATCTCGAACGCGGCGGCAATGTTATGGCTATGGACCGTGAACTTCGAACGGCGGAGATGCTTCCGGGGCTCTCGGACGAGCCAGCGGACCACCTCCATCCCGCAATCGACACGATTGACGTCGACGAACTGCTCGCCACCGAGGTCATGGTCGAGATGGACCTCATCCCAGGACTCGACGAGCTTTTCCAGGCACTCCGGGACCGTCTGGACCCAGATGGCGTCGGGATGCCGCACCAGAAAGGCGGCGGCCCGGTCGGGGTCGTCGTCGAGAAACAATCGTCGAGGAGGCGTCTTGGCCAAAGGAAGCCCAGGGGTTGGAACGCGAAAATGGGCTCAAAGAGGCTGGCCGGGAAGCTCGCTGACCTCAGCCCGAGAAACCGAATTCGACACGAGCCACGCCGACCCGGCACGCGACTCCGGCGGGGCGGTCTGCCAGCGCGATCGGACCTCGGGCAACATGTATTCGGTCAACGGCAGACCCGAACCCGGCAGAACCAGGAGTCGATGGTAGCCCCGGGTGACCCGGGCTTCTTCCTCTTCGACGAACTGGGGGTCGAGGTTTGCCTTGGCAAAGAATCCCTCAATCACTACCGGTTCAAACCCGTCGGCCACAACAAACTGGGCTAGCGTCGGATTGCACCGAATATGTCGTTCCTGTGTCACATGAAGCAATTCCGGGTCGACCTCACCGAGCACATAACGAAGATAGAGGTCTGACTCGTCAATCGTCTCGACATCAAGACCGCAAATGTCGCAAAGATAACCTTGATCACAGAGCGCCATCGAAGGGTCCTTTCGTGACCAATCCGTCAGCCCAACAGATCGTCCATACGATAAAGTCGCGGTGGCTTTCCGACCAGGAATCGAGCGGCTTCCAGCGCCCCGCGTGCAAAGCCATCGCGGTTCAACGCCCGGTGCGACAGTTCCAGGCATTCGCCCATCAACCCGAAGACGACCGTGTGTTCGCCCGGATTATCACCGATCCGCAAGGCATGCATCCCGATTTCACCCCGGGGCCGTTCACCTGTCAAACCATGGCGACCATGAATCAACCGATCCGCGCCACTGGCCTGGGCCGCGATATCGGCCAGCCGAAGGGCTGTCCCGCTCGGGGCATCCTTCTTGAAAATATGGTGCCGTTCAATAATTTCGATCTGTGCCGAATCGCCGAGAACCTTCGCCGCCTCCCCCACCAGCCTCATCAACAGGTTGACCGCTCGACTGGTGTTGGGAGAGACCAGCAACGCGATCCGGTCCGCGAACGTTTCCAGCTTCTGCTTCTGTTCGGGCTCGAACCCCGTCGTCCCCACAACCAGCGGAATCCCACGACCCGCGCAGATCGCGGCGATTCCGAGACTCGCGGTCGGATTCGAGAAGTCCACAACCACGTCAACAGGGGTTGTCAGGCTGTCACCAAGCATGATGCCGGTCGCGGACAGACCAATCAAGGGGCCGATGTCCAATCCCAACGAATTGTGACCGGGACGCACAATCGCGGAACCCAGGACAAGGTCCGGATCGGACTGAATCAAATGAATCAGCCGGGTGCCCATGCGCCCCGTGGCCCCATGAATCCCGACCGAGAGCGGTTCTGAAGCCAACGCCGATAACCTCGTTAAACGCAAGACAAGAAATGCGGCAGATCGCCCCCCAATCCAATGTAATGGATGCAGGCATGCCGTGCAACTCACAATCAATTTTCAAGAGCCTTGTTGCCCAAACTGCGCGACTGCCGACAGTTTTGCCGAAAAAAGAGATCAATCCGACGGTTCGGAATAAAGCGCGATCGACCGGATGATGTCGTCGAGGTCATTCGGCACGATCACCGGCCGGTTGGCGAAGCCGGCGCGGCGGACCCCTCGGCTTCCCAGGACCTTCTCGAAGTTGTCTTGATCGGTCCCGTGATACGCCACAGTCGCGGTCGGGTCCTTGAGCTGGTGACCGGTCAGGATGCAGACGACCGATTCACTCGGGGCGATGACCCCTTCCTCGCGGAGCTTCTTCGCTCCGGCAACGCTGGCGGCGCTGGCGGGCTCGCACCCCAGTCCCCCCGCTCCCACCCGGGCCTTGGCGTCCATGATCTCCTGGTCGGAGACCTGCCGGACCACGCCGTCGCAGAAGTCGAGCGCCCGCAGGCACTTTTTCAAGTTCACCGGACGGTTGATCTCGATCGCCGAGGCGATCGTTGATGCCTTCGCCCCGTCGGCGTCCATCTTCTCATAATAGGAGTGAGCCAGCGCCATGTCGGGCAGACCATCGAGCCAGGTCAGACCATGGTTGCCGACAAGCTGGTCGAGCGTCTGGGCTCCCGACGCGTTGATCACCGCCAGTCGCGGAACCCGGTTGATCAAACCCAGATGCTTGAGTTCAATGAATGCCTTGCCGAAGGCGCTCGAATTACCCAGGTTTCCACCCGGGACCACGATCCAGTCGGGCGGTTCCCAACCGAGCTGTTCGAGGACCCGATACATGATCGTCTTCTGACCTTCGAGCCGGAAGGGGTTGACCGAGTTCATCAGGTAGATCCCCAGGCGGTCGGCCACCTGGCGAACCCGGTGCATCGCATCGTCGAAGTCGCCAACGATCTGGATCGTCAAGGCGCCGTGGTCGAGAGCCTGGGCCAGCTTGCCGTAGGCGATCTTGCCCGAGCCGATGAAAATGATCGCCTTGAACCCATAAGTAGTTGCCGAGCAATAAACCGCCAGCGCCGCCGAGGTATTTCCGGTGCTGGCACAGGCGACCCGACGAGCCCCCACCATCCGAGCATGGGTGAACGCGGCGGCCATCCCGTTATCCTTGAAGCTCCCCGAAGGATTCATCCCCTCGTACTGGAGCCGGAGTCGACCGGGATTCATACCGATGTACTGACCCACCTTGTCGGCGACCTGGAGCAGCGTTTGCCCTTCGCCGATCGTGACGATCTGGTCAGTCGGCGAAAAGGGAAGGAGGTCGCGGAACCGCCAGACGCCGGAGAAGTTCAATGGGTTGAGCCGGTCGGCCCAGCGCGCCTCGAAGTCGGACAACCGTCGAGGGACCGGCAGCCTGTCCCAGTCGTAAACGATGTCAATCAGATCGCCGCAGACCGGGCAGGCAAAGGCCACTTGATCGACCGCGAGGGTGGTCGCGCACGCGGGATTCAGGCAGCGCTGGAACGCCAGGTCGGTCTGCTGCGTCGTCGTGAAGGACACGGACATCAAACCACTCTCGACCTCGACGCGTCGGCCCGGCTTCCTGCTGGCGGACCCGGGCTCGACCAGGATTTCGAATCCGTGTGATCGAGCCGCCACGCGTGATTCTTTACTCTAACGGTAGGCTCGGGAACTCGACAAGCCGAAATGTTTCCCAGGATCATCCGTTTGAGGGTGCCTGGCTTCCCCAATTTTCGTCAATCCCACGCAATAAGAATTTTAAAAAATTCTTGTTCACTCTGTACTTCGATCCTTTACAATCAGAATAGGTTCAGGTATCAAGAATGGCTTTCTGATATTCAGAGATGGAATTTTCGACAGGTTCTCGGATCGTCTCGCCATTAAGCTGTTCAAACTCTTGGTAGCCAGCGGAGTGAGTCATCATTTCTTATTGGGAGTCGGGTTGACGTGAGAGACATTGATTCTATCATTACCTTTAGCAAACTGTTTCTCCCCCTCACAGTTTCATTTTTTGACGGCGTGATTTGCGACGATCCAGGTATTGAGGATTCTCATGGCTGCCACCACGACCAAGTCGGCCTCGAAGGCTTCCGCTTCCAAAGCTTCCGCTTCCAAGGCTCCGGCCGCTTCCAAGGCTTCGGCCGCTTCCAAGGCTTCGGCCGCGAAGACTGCTGCCCCCACCCGTCCCTCACCGGAAATTCGCCGTGTGGCCGACCTGTTGAAGCAGGTGTCCGACCCCACCAGGCTCCAGGTTCTGATGCTCTTGAACGAGAAGGAGCGGAACGTTTCCGAGTTGTGCACCGACCTCGGCACGCAGAGCCAACCGGCTGTCAGCCATCACCTTGCGTTGCTTCGTCACGGTCGGCTGATTGAGCCGCGACGCTCGGGCAAGCACAACTTCTACGGGCTCACCGAAGCAGGTCGCGAACTCGCCGAAGTCGTCAACACGATCGTTTCTTGAAACTTTGAGTCCTGACGAATCGATTGCGCAATCAAAAACGGCCACGGTCACTCGATGGAGCGACCGTGGCCATTTCTTCGCGCGACTGAAACGGAGAACCGTAACGGGTTCACGGAGTGGAAATCGTGGTGGCCGGTCGAACGGCCAACCGGTCGACAACCTTGGTGACGCCCACCGTCTCCTGGGTCAAGGCGACGGCCCGAGCCTTGGCCTTGGCGGTCGCGACGGTTCCGTCGAGTGTGATGACGCCGTCATCACCCACCGAAAGTTCGATCGCCGCGTCGTTCAGCGCCTTATCCCAGTGGATCCGCCCATAAACGCGAGATTCCACCGTCATATTATTGACCGATGACTTTGCCTTGCCGAATTGCTCCTTGGCCGATTCGCCCGCCTTCCTGAGGCCGGCCTTGATGTCCTGCGCGGCCTCATCAAGTTTCTGACCAACCTTCTGACCAGCCCCGGGTTCCTGAGCCCGGACCACAAAACCACAAGCAAGCCCCACGGCCGCCACGGCGGGAATGACCCAGTACTGGATTGGTCGTCGCGACATCGTTCGTCTCCTCGGATTGAAGGGCGACCCGGCAAGCCGGAACCGCAGAAAGTTTACCGATCCGTCCAGATCG